>DAOL01000086.1:13628-14677 GCA_002501845.1 Nitrososphaera sp. UBA217 | reverse complement strand
ACAGAAGCATGAATTCGGGGCGCCTATTTTCTTAGAGCGCGATCTGCGCAGCAAGCAATACCAACCACAGAAGTTATTGTGGCATCTTAACCAGATGTTTTTCTGGGTCATGGTAGGCTCTAACAAACATCAAACCTTTTTCTGTAGTTCGGTATGTCTGCAATTGACGATCATATTCAAGAAGTCCGTTTTCTGTCAGGATTGTAAGGTATTCTTTTAGTTGGTCATAGCTTACAAATGCATTGTACATTGCCGACGTTCTCGTAATGCTCTCACTAGCGGCCTGCAATATCTGGGCTGCGATGTCTGTTCGACTTCTCGGATTCATATGATCATTCGAAAATATGACATAATATAGCCTTACGGTGATATGTTCTGTAAAACTCTTTCATAGACATGCATGTTGAGGTTTAATTTCGGAGATTGGCGGCCGAGCAACTAATTGCGCCAAATAGATTATCGAACACCTAGCCGGTGAGATTTAGGGTCTTGCTAAGTTGAGTGGTGAATAAGTTTACTTAGGAAACTATAGCACTAGTTGGTACCTTCTTGTGCGAACTTTTCATGATCTTGATTCGCGGCGAGTTCTTGGGATGCAGAATTTTTGCCAGAATCTCAAGCCCCACCACGGTCCGTGGACCGGGCTTGCTGAAATATGCATTCGCGTTGACAGCGTAGACGTTGCCATTTCTAACTGCCCTGAGCGACTTCCATTTTTCTTTGCGCGCGAGGGGAGGCAGCTCCTTTAGGGTACGGGGAATTTCAAAGCCGCACGGCATCAGCACAATAATATCCGGATCGAACTGTACCGCCTCGTCGATCTCCATTCGACGCGAGGGCTCACCAGTATTGCTTAAGCCGTTTATGCCGCCGGCGTATTCGACCATCTGGGGCACCCAATGGCCTGCGGTAAATAGCGGGTCGAGCCACTCTATGCACAGCACCCTCGGCTTGCTATTTACGTTCATGTTCCGCACCGCGTCAATTCGCTTTTGCAATGACGCGACAAGCCTTCTGCCTTCTCTGACCCTCCCTACCTTTTCTGCAAC
>DAOL01000086.1:11440-13561 GCA_002501845.1 Nitrososphaera sp. UBA217 | reverse complement strand
GCGCTTGGAAGGAATGAGACGATACGCACGTGGACCTGTAAAAATTGCATTCTTAAAAACTTGCCTTACGTAGAATTGTTACGATACATTCCTACGGAGCTGAACTCCGCCAACCAAAACCATTTTATGGCTTAAAATCTTGTTCATAGCTAATGAACTCTAAAATTGCGGTCGCTGTCGGGCTTGCAGCAGTCCTTGCTGCAATGCTAACATCAATATCGACACCTACGCCGGCCTTTGCAGCTAATGTAGCTGTAGAGATAACACCGGGTTCATCTAGCAAGACAACTGATGCGTTTTCGCCCAACCCAGTAAACGCCAAAGTTGGCGACACTGTAACTTGGACAAACAAGGATAGTCAACCACACACGATCACGTCCGGATCCGGAACTAACGCGACACCAGATGGCAAGTTCAATTCCTCTCCGCCTCCAAACATGTCACCACTTATAGTGTCACAGGGAACGTTCAGCGTTAAATTCAATGCAACAGGCGACTACCCATACTACTGTGAACTGCATCCAAACATGCTGGGCACCGTAAAGGTAGGAGACGGCGGCGGACCTACAGAAACCAAAGTCACTGCAACACTTGGCGGAAATAGCTACGATATAACTTATAACTCAACAACCTCAAAGGCTACAGAAGCTACAATTCAATCAGGCCAGTCTGTGACTGTCAACTTTGACAAAGCTGGTCAAGTGGAACTGACTCTGCCAAAGACCATGATTTCGGGTGTTAATTCGATAAAGGCAGGAAACCAAGAACTTTTGCAGGGCAATCCTACGGTAAATGCGGACGGCTCGAGCACGGTGAAGTTCACGCTGCCAGAAGGTTCAACCGCGGTAGTGATCAAGGGTGCAACAGTGATTCCTGAATTCCCGGTCATTGCAGCAGCAATACTTGGAGCATCAATCGCGGCAATTATTGGCTACACTAGACTAGCAAGAAACGGTGAAGGGTTCTTCGGAAGAGCTTAAAGGCCTTCCCTTTCTTCTTTCTTTATAGTTATCAGAATAGGTTATTATTCTGTCTACATTTTTATGAAGTCGTTTGTGCAACACAATTCTGGCTTTTGCATTGTTAAGCCTTCTCGTTCTGTCCTCTGGTCAGGCAGGAGCACAGGAACAAATTACGCTTAAAGCTGGAAGTGATCAGGGCACGTTCATGGTTGAAATCACGTGGACGCCAGAAGACATTGGCAGCGCAAATGTGTTTGACCTACACTTTATCGATCCAGAGACTGGTGAAGAGATCGAAGGCGTCGTATATGACATTTCAATCTACAAAGAAGGCGACCGTGAAATACTACTACGCGACCAGACTGCCACTAGGCAGGAATTTACGTTTGACAATCCGGGATCATATACGATAAGAATAGACAACATCGAGGGGCTTGGGGAACGGGCCGCAATACCGATACAGGTGACGCCGGAGTTCCCAACGCAAACGGTTGCGCTTGCTGTAGTTGCGTTTGGCGCAGTGGTAATTGCGGCAAGGCGAAATAGCAATAATTTTATTTAGTCGTCCGACCAGAAAGGTAGCGATGGCAAGCAGCATGTTCCTTATTGCATTGTTGCTGGCAGCGGTTTTCAGCGCTACGACGGCGGCCTACGCTCAGGACGGAGGAATGATGGCTCCTACAAGCAAGGGCACGCTTGACATCCGCGTCGAGCCGACATGGAGCAACGACGGCGGCAATGCAACGGTTAGCTTCAAGCTGAGCTTCCTCAAGCCCGGCACAGAGACAATTCACCAGCATCAAGACTACGACTTCAAGATATTGAAAGACGGCGCCGAGGTATTCAGCGCAGCAAAGCAGACAGGACAAGTCTTAATCCATAACGCAGAAGGCACGATAACGGTACCCTACACGTTCAAGGAGCCGGGCGACTATACGATCCAATTAATCCTCGCTGGAACTGGCATAGCACCAACAATCCCTACTAACGAAGACGCGAAATTCCAAATTAAGGTAACGCCAGAATTCCCGGCAGGAGCTCTTGGCTCAATCGCTGCTCTGATGGCAACTACAATCGTGCTTGCGCGCTATCGCAAGCTCTTCTAAACTTTTTCCCTGCGCGACAGCGCGGCAACGCCGATGGCAATGCCGGCAACGCC
>DAOL01000086.1:7909-11421 GCA_002501845.1 Nitrososphaera sp. UBA217 | reverse complement strand
ATAAAGGCCCGGCTTTTCCTGGGGCAGGAATTCAAGTGGCTTGACAATTGCACCTTTTGAGACGCTGATGTCAGCCTGGGCAAGCGCGTTTTCAATCGGCTTGCCATCGGATATCTTTGTCACCTCTATTGTGATAGTGTTGAGCTGGTTCACTAGCGCAGGCTCGTTTCCCCAGCCCACTTCAACTTGAACATCCCCATGCTTTAACGTAGTATGCGCAAGCGCAGGGACAAAATTAAAAGCAGCAAGCAGAACAAGAAAGGCAAGAGGCAGAATAATGAGTTTCCTCATCAAATATGAATTGTCTCTACAATGTTTATAATCTTTGGGCATATTTCGGGCTTTGTACCAGTAAGTCGTGGCGTACTTCGTAGGTGGCATAGGCGTTGTGCGGGCCCATTTTTGACCATTCATCAAGAAAATTATCGGGGGGCTATTGTTACAGCCCGCTGGCGAGTAGGGCTTGTTATTTAGTCGCCCAACCAAATACAGGCTGGGCGATCATGAGTCACGTCGTGTGAATTGGTCTCAAAGACCTTATAGCATTTTGGCATCATCAAGATAAAAAAATAGTCGATCATTGATCTGTGCAGCCTCTATTGTCAACTGTTTTACTACGTACTCTTATTAGAAAAAGGAAACATTCCCATGAACATGTTCGTTAATCTAGAAGGCGCGAAAATAAATGGAAAACGTTGTCCTTATTGAAGGCATCTTTTGTCAAAGCTAGTCGAGAATCCCAAGTTCTGGAACTGTGAAACATGCAACCTCGACTTCGAGGATAGCCCGTTCTTAAACAAGGCCTAGCTAGATGAAATCATGATTGTTCCGACAAATGGAACTAAATTATACCATTACCGAGTATAACCTCAAAATTCGTGTTCTGTTACCTTTTTAGGTAACTATGCCATAGTCAGTTGTGGCTCAAAACAATGTCAAATTTACAAGCAAGTCCATACGTAAGGCATTACATACGTTAGAGCCAATTATTGGCCGAGCCACGGTAGACGCAATAGAATATGACTTTGAAACTTATGGTTTGCCACTTGTGAATGACCATGTCGAGTACAGTCTCGCAGAAATCAAGGGCGCAATCGAAAGAATGTTTGGCGAAGCAGCAACCCCATTATTTCTAGAGCGATTTTTACGAGCCCTGGATGCCATCGCTGACTAGCCTGAGAAAAACGGCTCGGTTTTTGGCTTTCGTTCTTCGTAAGTAGCGTGGCCTGACATGGCTTTGTGATATTGAACCGCATCCAGATCGAAGAACAAATTATTGCAAGATTTGCACGTGTAACTAGTGCTTTGCGTCTGTTGGTCACGCATGTGTTGCCACTTTCGTGAAGTTCAAGGTTTTATTTATCTAAATATGATAGTGTCTTATAGAAGAACTTAACGTAAGCTAAGAGCTAGAGAATAAGCGAGTTGCCACAAGGTCAAATTATTCGCCAAGCATTTGAAAATGTGCTTGATGCTCTCGGTGAAAGCGGCAGACGGGCATTAATCGAGGACCTTGCTCAATAATGGTGTGTTTCTGAATGACCCTGAAATTAACTTGACTAAAATAATGACTGTTCTCAGAAATTTACTTGGCGATGAAGTGGCCGACACGATGGCAGAACGAATTATCATAAAGTTAGATGAAATGTATTCTGTACAGAAATAAACTCGCCTTTAAGAAGTAATAGATAAACAATATGTCTTGAACGGAATGAAGTTCTATTCTACTATCGCAATTGGCCGACCTAATCTGGCCTGACAAAATGACCGGCCGGTCTTAATTTATGTGTAAAGTTCATTTTTTGAACTTGACTCTATAACACTTATGCATTGTCAAGTATTTTACGACAGTTTTCTTTTATAACATGTTGAACTAAAATAACGTAGCGAGTTTGTCAGAACCACATAGTATCATTCGCCAAGCGTTTCTAGAGTCTATCAAAGTATTAGGCACAAGTGGCGTAGGTGCAATTATCGAAGATTTGCAACCGCATGGCGTCTATCTAGATGACCCCGAATTCTCGCTTCTGAAATTGCATCGCGCCCTAAAGCAAGTAATTGGCGACGAAGCAACCACGATGATCATTGAGCGCCTTTTGTTAGCCTTAGATGAATTGTGTAATTTACGAATGACGATGAAATAGACCTACCAGTGCGGGTCAGTAAGACTAGGTTTAGACATCGCAAATTGTTATTTGAAGGGCACGCTAACAAAGTCTTGGTGCGCGGGCATATGCATCATATGGTCTTCGATGTCGGCTTTGAACAAGAACGATGCTTGGCATACTTTACAAACATAAATCTTGTCTAATCTTTCTATTTCACGACCCATCAAGTTAGTTGCCATCAAGCACAATTTGCAAAGTTGTATTAAAGTTCTGCGGGTAAATCTTCTAGCTAGCTATTACTACTTCCAGAAATGCATGAGATCATTCTGATTTCCTAATCTTCTCTCAAATGGCCTTGCTGCGAAATGCCATATCACTTCGGGCTTTGTACTACAAAACAAGCAAGAGTCAAATATGGTGCACCGCATATTTTACACGTGCTGGGCAGACACTGGCTTCTCGGTCTGATCGCGGCGGTCGCTGTCCTTACGCTTGTTTCTGGCATTCAACAATCGTTTGCCCACCCTATTACTATCAACTCATCGCCAAAGGCGTTCGAAGGTGTGCGATCACCGCCCAAAGAGGTCAAAGTGTTCTTTAGTGAGCCGATAGAGCTCGGGTACAGCAAGATATCCGTGCTGGGGCCGAATGGCACAAGGGTCGACAATAACGACCCTCATAACGTAGAGCGCGACACGGCCTCGATCAGCGTTACGCTAAAGCCTGACCTGCCCGATGGTGACTACACGGTATCAACGACGGTGCTGTCTGCAGTTGACGGGCACGTTATTTCCGGCACTCTTGTCTTTGGCATAGGCAGTCCGCCAAAGCAGAACGTAACTGGCAATACACAACAGGACATACTGTCGCCAGATAATTCTGCAGCAAGGTTCCCCGGGATGGTCGGGCAGGTAATGGTTGTNNTCTTGTTCTAGCATCAGGCGTGGCCATGATAGTGGTTCAGGCAATTTCGATTGGCTCTGGAATACCGGAGGCAATCGCGACAAAGTTTGGCAACGTGTGGGTCACAAGAATGCTTCAGTCGTCCATCCTCATGGGTATTGTGCTTGCAGTCTACCGCAAGGCTGCAAAGAATAACGCCAGCCCCGGAAGGGCAGAAATGTATGCGATACTGATCCTGGGGTTCGCGGTGCTCGTCACGTCAAGCTTGATAACTCATGCAGCAGCGACGAGCCAGATTGTCTCGATAATGCTTGACTTTTTCCACAATGCCGCCGCTTCAATATGGATAGGAGGCCTTATACTGCTCGGCTTCGCGGCAGTTCCAAAAATCCTTGCGATCGATGACGAAAAGATCAAGGCCACTGCTCTTTCGATCCTCATTCCCCGTTTTTCGACTATTGTGGTGACGCTGCTTGGCATCGCAGTGATAACGGGACCAGT
>DAOL01000086.1:0-7807 GCA_002501845.1 Nitrososphaera sp. UBA217 | reverse complement strand
GCGGTCGGACAGAACAACTTCAAGGTGTCGTTCCTCAACCAGGACGGCAGCAGCGCCGCAGGAATAGGGTCTGCAACGATAAAGCTTACGCAGATCGACAAGGGCATAGGTCCCATAGCAATCGAGGCCAAAAAGCAGTCGGAAGGCGTGTTTTCGGCAGACGCAGCGTTCAGCCTGCCTGGAAACTGGAACATCGAGATCGAGGGCGTGAGCACGCAGGGAAGCAACATGCTCGGGTCCCTTGAGGCAAACGTCAAGCCAGAGTTGTCAAACCTCGAGTTCAAGATCGACCAATACAAGACGCCAGTCAAAAGCCAGCCATATTATCCAGCCTTCGATGCAACAAGACAGTCGATTTGGGTAGGCGATCAGGTGCTCGGAAGCAGCAGGATATGGCAGCTGAACATTGCCACGGGCAACTACACCTTGCACAAGATAAGCAATGCAGTCCTGGTAACAAATGTGATGCCTGCTCCCGATGGCAGACTGTGGTATATTGATCCTATTGGCGGATCAGGCGGAGGCTCAAACAAAGGCGCGCTTGGCGTCTATAATCCTGAAGATAATTCCAGCAGGCAGTTTGTTATGCCAGTAGGAGGCATCCCCAGAGGTCTTACAATGGACCACAACGGCAACCTGTGGATAACAATAGACTTGGCTAACAAGGTGACCAAGTTCGAGCCTTCAAGCGAAAAGTTCTCGTTGTTTGACATACCGACTCCAGACGCAGGACCAGCCGAGATCGCTTCTGACAGCTCGGGCGTTATGTGGTTTGCAGAGGCCGCCGGCAAGATCGCCAAGATAGATCCTGACAGCGGCAAGATCACCGAGTACGCCCCAAACAGCGAGCTACAGACATTTGATGAGCCAACGGCCATCTTCCCCGACCCAAAAAGCTCCAACATCTATATTTCAGAACACACGGGCCACACAATAACGGTATTCAATTCTCTGCTTGGGACCTTCCGCCAGTACCCTCCGGTCAACGAAGATGGTCTGCCTTTTGGCATGACGATGGACGGCTATGGCAACCTGTGGTTTGCGGAGCACACTATAGATAGACTCGGAGTGATTGACCCCAGGACAGGCGAAGGTTCGGAGGCCAAGGTGCCGATCGCAGGATCAACAATCCAGTGGATAACCTCCGACGACAAAGGCAAGATCTGGTTTGCTGCGCAGAACGGGGCCACGCTTGGCAGCATTACAATAACAGCCAAGCCATCGACTACCCCGTCTGACACAGGTCAGTCCAGCAAGGCTGCAGCAGGCATACTCCAGCTTCCATTCTCATTCACCAACGCGGTAGGGCCGGCAATCGCCGCTGGCATTGTGATGAGCGCGCTGGCGTATAGCAAGAGTACAGTCGACCTCAAACGCAACATACGGGCGGCGCTGCGGCTTGACAGGCACTAGCACGTTCGGCCAGTGTACCAGTTGGCTTATTAGTGGTATTTGACCATAAATAGCTGGATGCAAAAGGGCAGCAGGGGCGAGTCTGTACCAGAGTCAGTGAACAAGCCCATACTGCTGGGACTCATAACCGCACTTGTTATTGGGGTTGTTGCGCCGCTCATCACGCCTCACGTTACTCATCCTTCAATGATTTATCACATTGTACTGCACATTGCCAGCTTGACAATTGCAGTTTTCCTCAGCATAGTTTCGGCTCTTGCGTATAGTAGAAGCACCGGTGCAAGGTTGATGTTCATGACGCTTGGCTTTATGGCTCTTGCTACAGTGGAATTCCTGTACCTGCTGAATGCCACTGGAATGGTAGACGTGTTTGACATTTCTGCGCTCGGTATCGAGCTGCCCCATGTTATCTTGCTTGTAATGCTGGCGATGTTTGGCTTGGGAGTGCTGAAGGTGAACAGATAATGGAACAGGCAGTTGAAGAAGATTCACGGGCAATGCTTCTCAGGCAAATTGAAGGAAACCCGGGAATACGGTATAGAGAACTACTTCGTATGACAGGCCTTGTCAACGGCGTCCTGACTTATCACCTGGCCGCGCTTGAAAAGACCGATGTAGTCAAAGTGGAGAGGCAGTCAAGGATGACGAGGTACTACCCTGTAAGCGTTTCAGACAGCGAGTATGCGGTACTGAAATTTATCAGGCATGATCCAATGAGGCAGATTGTGCTTTTCATACTGGATCATGAACTGTGCACGTTCAACGAAATTGTATCTCACACAAAAAAGGCTCCGTCAACAGTGTCATCGCATCTCAAAAGGCTGAAAGAGGCCGGCATAATTTCAGTCAGGTACGGCGAATACCAGCTATACAGGCTCGCTGAAAAAGACCTGATTACAGAAGTGATCTCAAAGTACAGGCCAAGCTTTGCCGACAGGGTCGTTGACAACTATGTCGAACTGATAGAAGAACTATAAACCGGATTGGCTAAGCAAAACCAAAGTTGAAGTTTTCAATAGTGGTAATTGGCATGCTTGCGATAGTGCTGTTAGCTGCAAGTGCAAAGGCGTCCGCAGATCCACTCAAGAATGCATTCCGGCAGAGGATAGGCAATTACGACGTTGAAATGACGACGGAGCCGAAAGGCCCTGTGGCTGGGAGTCCGACCAATATCTTGATAAGGATAGCGGGGGTCAACGGTGACGACTTGGTCGATGTCCCGATAACGATAAGGCTGGTCAAGGATGGTGAAGAACTGCAAAGGACAAACCCGATAATAGTCCCCTACGGTCACTATACCCACGAATACACCTTTGTGCAAGCTGGCAAGTACGTCATGTACGTCGACCTGAACGACTACAGCTACAGCGGAGAGACCCTGACGTTCACATTCTTTGTCAATGTGGCAGGACCGCTTGACTACCTGTATATTGCAGCACCTTCTGCAGCAGCGCTTGCCGCCGGGATTGCCGCAACGCTAGTCTTTTTGAAAAGGAAAAATAAACAGGTCAAGCTGAAATAGCACAGGTTTGAAGGCGCGGAGCCTTCCTTCCCTATGTGAGCATACGCAGTTGAGCAGGCGTGATTCATTCGCAAAATGTACTAGGATGGTTGAAATATGGATAATGCGAACTTTACTAAAATGATCCGCCAGCTGCTATTTGTTGTAGTTCTGGTCTTAGCCGTGCAGACAAATGTGGCAAACGGCCACTTTTTTGGATCAACCAAGACAGTTGGCAATTATCAAATAATATTTTCACCCTACCCCTCGACGCCGAAGGCCGGCGACAACTCCACGCTGCTCAATTTCAGTGTGATTGAGAACAACAGCAATATTTACAATATCTATGCAGCAGTTGTAATAACTGAAAGGCAATCTGGCGATGTTATCGAGCAGATTCCGTACAAGCTCTACGAGTTCAGCGACTTCACTGTGCCGTACACTTTTTCAAAACCCGGGGATTACATTGTTAGGCTGCAAACAAGAATACTAGGGGATGAGAAATATCAAACAAATCAGCTGGTCGTGAGCTTTGATATTTCTGCACTAGACCCAAACCAGCTGATACCGTTTGATGAGCTCATGCTCTTCTATGTGACGCCGACTGCGGTGATCATCACTGGCATTGCAATATATCTTCGTTCCAAGAAAAAGATATGATTCGGCAGTTGTACTACAAACCTAATTAACAATATATGCTGAATCTTGACTGTATGACTAGGCGAGCGTATGCATTTCTATTGATGGGCATGATTTGTATGGGTGCCGTTTACGCTATCCCGAATCAGCGAGCTTTTGCACATACTTTTTCCGGCGATGAAAGCGCCTCATTCCTTGCCACGGTTGAGGTGATAAAGGTTCATCTGGACTTGGCAAAGAAAGATTTTACAACCAATGCAACTCTTTCTGCAGAGCACGTGGAGCACGCAGGGGAGCACCTTACCAACGATACAATAAAAGAAATAACTGAAAGAAACAAGCGACTTGGAACTGACCTTCCAGCTTCTCTGAAAGACCTACGGGAAGCACTAGAAGGGGGTAACGCGACGGCAGTAGATGTGAATGGACAGGTTACTAACATTAACAGTTTACTCGATGAAACCGTGACTGTCCGTATAGAAAAAACACAGCTGACCAATTCCACCGTACAGGGCACAATGCTTGCAGACTTTGCGGATGAAATACTGGAGAGCTATGACGGCGCCTATGCAAATCAGACCAATATAGTGAACATGATGGACTACGAAAGCGCCCAAGCCTTGGCGGTCAGAGCCCAAGAGCTGTTTGACTCAAAATTGAAGGCCATGGCTGAGGCTAATGCAACCGCAGCGGTAACTGCGTTGGATGCCGGGTTGAAGAAGTTGAAGCAAGCTATAGACGACAAGGCAGCGCCTGATAACGTAGATTCCATTGTCAACAAAGACGTTCACCCTAACATACAAAAGGCGTTCAACTTGCAGATAATCCCTGAATTCCCACTACCACTGGTGCTAACTATTCCAGCTATTGCAGGCATCATTATAGCAGCCAAGATCAACACTCTAAGAAAGAGGTAGCCTAAGCAAATCTTTATTTTGAGTATTCGCCCGTCATGTACAGCGTGCTGAAGCGCTACTCTGCTTCGCTGACGCTACTATTTTTGCTTGTTGTTTCTTCTATGACTGCCGCGTACGGTCACGGTCTTGGCACTGACAAGTCGCTCCCAGCCACGATCTCTGACAAGCAGGTTTCGGTGGAAGCATCGATAAAGCCGACGTTCATAGATCAGGTTGCTAGCACTAACCCGACATTTGTAGTGAGGGCGCTTGATGACGCCAAGCTCAACACCACTGTACCCGGCATTGATTTTCATATAGTGGTGGAGTTGCGAAATGATACCCTTCTTGACCAACGCTTTCGATCGTCAGATGGTGTGATGGCTGCCAACCTGATCCCCGACAACAAGATAGATGGCTGGGAGATAAATGGCAATCCTTCTCCAAGTGACAGGGTAGATGTGAGCCAAGACAGGCCAATTGAACTAAGAAGCAAGATCCTTTCAGCCGGCGGACTCTATCACATTGAGGTGACTCTTGAAAAGAGCAGCTCCGGAATTGCCGTGCAGTCCAACCAAAAATTCGATCTCTATGTCAGCATCGGCAGGACATACCAGTTTGACGTACAAACCGGCGAGCAGATGGTAGTCAAGACCTACTATGATGACATCATGAATTTTGATTATTCCAATAGTACGATCTCGTTTGAAACACCGTTTACTTGGGATGCTGCCTATGTCGCGCAGGTGCCGCTACTCCACATGGAAGTTCAATTTCCAAAAACGATTAGAGAGCTGCAGACCAACAGTTACCGCGGTATGATAAACGGTATGGAGCTTGAGGCGCAAGCAGTGGTGATCGATGACTATACTTCTGTGCAGAACCGCATAGTCCACTTTATAGTCAACAATGCAATGTTGAGCCGCCTGGCAGAAAAGATACAGGAGAGCAATGTAGCTACTTTTACTCTCAAGCCGTCTGACAAACCGAAATTCCCGCTTGACATAACATCGCTTCCGCGAGAAAAGTTCCTCTTCCAGCTATCATGGGGTCCTGATGTGATCGAAACGGGAGTTCCGATAACGTTTGTCATGAACATTCAGGATCCGGCAACAGGCGAGCTAATCAGGGGATCATCATTTGATTTAGTGCTGAAGCAAGGCGGAAGCGAGATCCACAGGACACATCTGTCATCAGACTTTGGGACTTACGCATACGATTACACATTTACAAATGCAGGGACGGTGACCTTGTCTGCAAGCAACATCAAGGGTCAGGGCGAAAATGCCAGCATAGACCTTGTTGTTCTGCACGGAAGCAGTAGCTCAACTACACAGTCGCCGCAGCTGCCATCTGGCTGCCTGATAGCTACAGCAGCGTTTGGGTCAGAGCTGACGCCGCAGGTTCAGTACTTGCGCAACTTCCGCGACCACTACATCCTGTCAACGGCATCAGGGTCAGCATTCATGAATACTTTCAATTCGATCTACTACTCGTTCAGCCCACAGGTGGCTGACTATGAGAGAGAGCAGCCTTTGCTGCAGGCGATTGTAAAAACAGCCTTGTATCCACTGTTTGGTATACTGGCCGCAGCCGAGCGCGCGCAGGCGACCGTTGGAGGTGAGGCTGGCACCATACTGGCAGGCGCAACTGCCAGCGCTTTGATAGGCGTTGTTTATCTGGTACCTGCAAGCTATGCAGCAAGCAAACGAGTCAACAGCAAATTGCTAATCATTATTGTTGCAGCTGCGGCGGCAGTTCTGGCAATTACGTTGGTTGGGTTTCAGTTGTTACTGCCGATAACCACTTCTGCATTTGTCATTGCAGTTGCTGGAGCATCAGCAGTAGTGGCGACAAAGGCACTGCGCCGCGCATTCAAAATGAAATAATCAAGTTAGGATCTTGCTCATCTTGCCGTTCTTGTTCGCTATTTTGACTTCCCGCGCAATTCTTCTTCCCATGCTCATAGGATCGACATACAGCAGCCCAGAGTAAGGAGAGCCGTCAAGGTAGAGGTTTGTCCCCGCAACAATCCTTGCAGAAAATTCAAATGTGGTAAAGCGCCCCTCGCTGTCATAAACTCCTTCAAGGCAGAACGGCCCAGTCATCCCCGGCGGCACGAGCCGCTCCGCAGCACGCACAAAGTTTTCACCCATCTTGTAAACTTCGTCCAGCAATGATTCGCGAAGCACAAGTGGGATGTTGCCGATGACATTGTACGAGGGCTCGACTCCAGCCCCAAGCTGCTGCTTTGCTGGAATCCTGCCAATACCGTCAATGTCTGATTCGTAGCGCCTGTCGATTCCAAGCAGTTCGATCTCTGCACTTATCGGCGAATAAAAATACTGCAAATAAACAGGCACCCCCCTGACGAATTCCTGGATATAGAGGTCGTCTTCACCCCTGATCATCTTTTGGTCAATCAGTCGCCTTGCACCTTCTTCAAAACTCTCGCGGCTCCACGCAAGGTAGTAGCCCCTGCCGCCGGCCGCCCCGTGCAGTTTCACGATGCAGAGACCACTGATGTCGTCCTTCGACTTTACTGTTCGCGGAATTCTGAGGCCTGCTTCCTTCATCAGCTTTTCTTTGAGCTTCCTGTCGGCCTCCCACCTCAATATCCACTTGTTGCCAAAGATGGGCGTGTCAATCTTCTCAATTTCATCGCTCCTCATCTGTGATATCAGGGTGCCATGGGGTATCATTACAGAATTTGCCTGCTTGAGACGTTTCTGACATTTATCGCTGAGGACCTCCTTGAAGTTGTCAACCTCGATAATTTCGTCGATAAATCTAAAACGGCGGTAAAGCCCGAGCCGCCGCTTTTCACACACCAGCAATGTGCGAAAGCCCTCATCCTTGGCGCCCTTTAGCAGCTGGAGCGAGCAATGAGAACCCAAAGTTGCTATTGTAAATTTGCCGCCAGCTTTTCTAGCCAACAGCTTTTGGTTGTTCGCAAGGAGGTTAAAATCCTTCTCAATCGCATTTATAGCTGGCACGAGACTAAATCGCTGTGCACGACAGCTTAGCCCACACGGCAGAACACGCGTTCATTGGCTCACTGCAAAAGTTGCTGGGACAGACACTCAGGGTCAGAAAAGTGGAGCACAAGGGTTCCTGGAACACTGCGTTTATCGTGATTCCGCAGCTAGACCTCGACGTAGTGCTCAAGGCAGAATCTGAAGTAAACTCGCTTATTGCTGAAGGGCGAAAAGTGATAGTGCACATTTTTCCGTCGCTTGAAGAAGCAAAAAGACAGCTGCCCAACCTGCGGGCAAACGAAGATAGGATAGCAGGAGAAGTCAGGGTTGTAGAAATTGAAAATCACGACGTAGCGGCCTGCGCGATGGATCATGCCGAC
>DAOL01000088.1:32292-35491 GCA_002501845.1 Nitrososphaera sp. UBA217 | reverse complement strand
CATTCAAGCCATGCCCAGATATTGCTGCAAAGGAATCCGGATTTGCGACAACATTTCCTTCTTGTTTAGCCTTTCTGACAACGGCTTGCCCTAAAGGATGTTCCGAGCCTGATTCAGCTATTGCAGCAAGCCTGAGCAACTCCCTTTGTTCAGCGCCAGACAGCGCAATAATATCAGTAACCTCTGGCTGACCCTTAGTCAATGTTCCCGTCTTGTCAAAAACGACTGTGTTGACTTTGCGTGCCATTTCCAAGTATTCTCCGCCCTTGAAAAGTATGCCGTTCTCAGCTCCTTTGCCAGTGCCTATCATCAGCGCGGCCGGCGTCGCAATGCCTAGCGCACACGGACACGCTATGATAATGACTGAAACGAAGGCTAGGAGCGAAAAGGTTAGCCCGATACCACCAAGGAAATACCACGCTAGTCCAGCTGCTATGGCGATCACAACTACGCCAGGAACAAAGTACTTTGCAACCTGATCAGCCATTCTCTGCATAGGTGCCTTTCCGATTCTAGCTTCCTCTACCAGAGCGATTATCTGTGATAGAACGGTATCTTGACCTACCTTTGTTGCTCGGAATTTTAGTAGCCCACTTTTGTTAATCGTTGCGCCGATCACTTCATTTCCAACTACCTTATCGACGGGTATGCTCTCCCCAGTTATGGCGGACTCATCAATTGATGACGAACCTTCTACAACCTTTCCGTCAGTAGGAATTCGTTCGCCGGGTCTTACAATAAGGAGGTCGCCCTCTTGNNTAAAGGTAGGCAGCGCTTGTCCCTATTGCGATTAGGGTGTCCATGTTTGACGCTTTAGCCTTTATGGCATCCCATGTTCCCTTGTAGAACCTCCAGCCGGCCCAAAATTGAACTGGCGTCGCCAAGGCGAGAAGGATAAAGCTGTTAATTTCCTTTGGAAATAGCATAACATACGTGAGTATGGTTATTGGAATTGTGAGTCCGATGCTAACAGCCGTCTGCCTCTTTAGCTTTTTCAATTCCTCTTCAGGGGCGGTAAACTCGTTAAGACATTGTGTGGTGCAAAAGAAATACTCCCTTCCTTCGCTAGTGTGCCTGATGGCATCAGGCTTTTCCTCGACAAACATTCCGCACACAGGGTCTTTGGCCATCTATACATTACCTTTCCACGTTCCCCTATATAGCGACAGGACTTTACAATTGTAAAGTGCACTCTTTATCCAAGAATGACTGCGTAAATGAACCATGCTAAAAGAAACTAGCAGTAGGTCTCGCTAGTATGGGCGGCTTTTCCATTGGTCCAGTATTTGGAATAATTGGCGGAATACTGGCGCTCACCAAGAATTGACGAATGAATCCCTTTCTCTTAATGGCTTTGGAAGTCTATCGTTCCAACAGGGCCTACGTCCGCCCACAAGTAGAGTGACCGGTGGCGCGGGAAGCGCCAACGGGCGTGGCTAAAAGGATAGCTATCATGCGCTTGGATATCATCCGAGCAGGCCGGCACAACATCTAATAAAAAATCATTCCGCCTTCATGACTACAGGATGCAAATACGTCTAGGCGAAATGGCTCGGTGGCGAGCGCTTGCCGCTGTCGTCAAGCTGCGCCTGCCCTTTCACTTGGCTTTTCGATAGCGTGAACCTCTTGTCGTACGGTATGACGTATAGCTTGACAGAAGTGTTTACAGCGTAGTGTAGCGAGCCATCCGGGTTCCTGTAGTTGGTGGCTACCCCGACCCTCTCTATTCCTACCTTGACCTTCACAATCGTTCCGTCTTCTAGCTTGAACGACACGGTGTCATTTCCAACCGTTGAATAGTCCAGCATCTCGAATTCGACCTTGTCGGATTTGCTCTCGCTCATATGCAAATCATGACAAGCAGGCTATAAAAGCCTCGTGAAATATCATAATCTATTTATCTGCGGATTGGGACACTTTATTTGATGGGTAGATTGTTTGGAGGGGACGATACGGATGATGCCCCTTCCGAAGACAGAAAAGAACCCGATTACAACGACAGCGATTTTCAAAAGCGTGACCTCTACAAGAAGGGCCTCAATCATATGTCGAACGAAAAGTTTCTTGACGCCATAAGGAGCTTCGACCTCGCGCTAAGACTTGACTCGCAGTACGTCGATGCGTGGATCAAGAGAGGATATGCTCATTTTCATTTAGGTGAATACACAGTTGCTATCCGATCTTATGACAGAGCACTTGAGACTGACGTCAACAATGCCGAGGCATGGAACCTCAAGGGCCTTGCCTACTACAAGATGAAGAACTACGACAAGGCGATCGAGTGTTGCGAAAAGGCAATTGACATCGACCCAAACGACGGCATGTCGTGGTATAACAAGGCATGCTACCTTACGCTTAGCGGAAAGGTGGACGAAGGCCTCGATTCACTCAAGAGATCAATAGAGATCGACATTCAGAATGCGCGGAAGGCTGTGCGCGACAGGGACTTTGAAAACGCGCGTGCAGAGGAAGGATTCCGCAGGATTGTCGAAGTCGTGGTGCTCGAGTCGATAAGGCAGGGTTACGATTATGTCGGTAAAATAGTCTGGGTCACAGCCATGGACAAGATAGAGATCGAAGACGCGCTCATGCGGCTTGCCATGAAGGGCCTCGTGATAAAGCACGATAGGAAGACTTTTACCGGCAAGGAAGAATACTACGAGCTGCCTAAAGAGATTGCAGACAAGGTGGGCGTGACTAAGCGTACAGGGCTTTTCAGCAGTAAGCAGGTCTCTGCCCCTGTCCAGCAGCTCAAGGACATCAAGGAAGTCCTTGGTAAGGCAAGAGAGTCGATTGAAAATGGCGACCTTGTAGGCACATTACAATATTTTGACGAGCTCGTCAGCCCCACAAAGCACGGAAGTGCAATGGTCGAGCAATTCTTTGACGCGCACAGGGACCTCAGGCTTTACAAGATAAGGCTGCATGACAAGGGCCAGGGGTACCTCAACGCGCACAAGTCAGACCTTGTTGATCTGATAACAAGGATTGACCACAGTGTCGGAAGCGGCGTCGCAAAGTCCCCGGCAAAAGATTAAATCTAAATATTTTATTGCATAGCCTAGTATGACAGATATCAAGGTCGCCGTCATTGGGGTTGGCAATGTCGGCACCACCTTTGTGCAAGGGGTTGATTACTACCGCAGCGGGAAAAACACTATCGGGCTATGGCACCAGAAGGTTGCAGGACTAAAGCCGG
>DAOL01000088.1:30930-32264 GCA_002501845.1 Nitrososphaera sp. UBA217 | reverse complement strand
CCTTCCAAAGTCGCGCAGAATCCGGCTCTGGCAAAGAAATTCGCTGTAAGAAGGCTGGTGCTTGCAGGCGACGACCTCCTGAGTCAGTTTGGCGGCACCGCAGTTCACAAGGGCATGATCGACTTTATGGTAGAGCGAGGCGTGCATGTAAAGAAAAGTTACCAGCTGGATGTCGGCGGCAGCACGGAAACCAAGAATACGATGAACGAGCATATCAGGATGCTAAAGCGCGACATGAAGACCGGCTCGATAGGCATGGAGGCTCCGTACAAATTCGAGTCGGTTGCAGGGACTACCGAATACACAGATTTCTTGGGCGACTCGCGTAATAGCTATTACTGGATGTCAAGTGAAGGGTTTCTTGGCAGCAACATCGTGATGGACTTGACCCTTCGGACTAGCGATGGGGCAAACGCCGGCAACGTTCTCTTGGACGTAGTCAGGGCTGCAAGTGCCAAGAAAGTCACAGCCAGCAAGGCATCTGAAGTGATAAGCGCTTACGGCTTCAAGAGCCCATCCAAGAAATTTAAGATCAGAGAAGCCTACTCTAATTTCGTCGACATGTTTGCCTAGCTGATAATCTATTAATATCCATCATAGAGGATACCTCATATGGCAAAGATATTTGCTGACGTGAGCGAGAAAGAGATCACAAGAACCATTGCTGACATGTTCAATGAAACCATGAGGGAGTATACGGATTCTGACGTCATAATCATCGGCGCCGGCCCCGCTGGTCTTACCGCGGGCAGGGACTTGGCAAGAGTAGGTGTTCGGACCCTCATCATAGAGCAGAACAACTACATCGGTGGAGGGTACTGGGTAGGTGGATATATGATGAACCCAGTCACAGTGAGGGCACCAGCACAAAAAATATGGGACGAGCTGGGCGTTCAGTACAGAAAGATAAGTGAGGGGCTTTATGCCACGTGGGGCCCAAACGCGTGCAGCAAGTCGATCAGTGCTGCTTGTGATGCAGGCGTACGGTTCCTGCAATTGACAAAGTTTGAGGACCTTGTACTCAAGAACAAGCGCGTTGGAGGCGTAGTGGTGAACTGGATGCCAGTGTCTGCATTGCCAAGGAACATTACATGCGTCGACCCAGTCGCGATGGAAAGCAAGCTGGTGATCGATGCTTCCGGCCACGACTCGGTCGCGGTCAAGCGATTAATGGACCGCGGATACGTAAAGTGGAAGGGAATGGACCCGATGTGGGTGGAAGGAAGCGAGGACGCAGTGGTTAACTTTACGGGCGAGGTCTTCCCCGGCCTAATTGCAGCTGGCATGTCAGTCACTGAGACACACGGCCTCCCAAGGATGGGTCCAACGTTTGG
>DAOL01000088.1:16719-30868 GCA_002501845.1 Nitrososphaera sp. UBA217 | reverse complement strand
TTCCTTTTTCTTTAGTTGGATTTTTGCTTTATTCACGTTTATGCAGATCTTTTTGTTGATGCCGAGGCTGTGGCCTCTGGGATTACAAAGATTTTCCCGAATTGCAGGGTAGATGTCCGGCCGGCTTTCAAGCATGACTACAGCATCGAACTAGCAAAGATAACAGATGTCAAGCAGCCGTTGGAAAGGCAGCCAAAACAAAGTAACGGCATGATGCCGCTGTACGATGGCTCNNGAGGATGATTGGCGCTACCACGCCCGCGCCGTTATTTGCGGCACACCTTCAATCATTTCCGTGACAGGCATTGTGGAAGCGCCGGCAAAGCCAAGGGAATTCTATCTCGCGCAGCTCGGAGGCATGACCGATGTCAGCTCCTTAAAAAAACGGTTCGCTGGCAGGTTCATAGACTATGGCGACGACAGGATGACTGCAGCTGCCACAGTGTACGCCCTGCAGGCGCTGTTCTTCTTTGTCGCCGACGGAGAGCCTTTCTGCGAGGACAAGAGTTGCAGGCTTTATAATGCCCACTGGCAGGAAGAATTGATACATGTGATTGAAACAGAAACATTCTGTGCTCATCATAAACGGATGGCCAATAAATTTAACAATAATAGATCGGTCAAGCGCTAAAGTTTTTAGCTGCAAGAAATACTAGGTTCAATTTTTGTGTGTTGAACACAATTTCCTTGGAATTCATGCGTAATTTTCATATCTGAGCCTGCTCCGAACGGATTATTAAGAGGTCATGGAATTGTCACCCTGTACTTGTCCGAAAACCAGTCAGGCTCTGGCAACCAGAAGCATTACGATGTATTGATAATTGGCTCCGGACCGGCAGGNNAACGCATTCCGAAAACTACACAGCTGAAGCCGCCATTATTTGCACGGGCGCTTCGCCGCGCAAGCTCGGCATCGCGGCGGAACAGCAGTTCAGTGGTAGGGGCGTGTCGTACTGCGCAACGTGTGACGGCCCGTTCTTTAAGGGTGAGGATATTGTCGTTGTAGGCGGGGGCGACACAGCGCTTGAAGAGGCGACATTTCTTACAAAGTTTGGCAAGTCGGTCAAGGTGGTGCACCGGCGCGAGACACTGCGCGCAAGCAAGATCCTCCAAGAGAAAGCGCTAGAGAACCCGAAGATAGAGTTTCTCTGGAACAACGTCGTTTCTGATATCAAGGGCGACAAGAAAGTCGCAACGGTCCTAGTCAAGAACATCACCAGCGGCAAGGAAAAGAGGCTCAACGCCGGAGGCCTATTCGTTGCAATAGGCCACGAGCCCAACACTGCGATTTTCAAAGGGCAACTAGAGCTAGACGACAAGGGCTACATCTTGCTAAAGGACCACACGAAGACGAGCGTGGAAGGAGTGTTTGCAGCCGGCGACGTCCATGATCACAGGTATAGACAGGCAGTGACTGCGGCTGGCTTTGGCTGCATGGCGGCAATCGATGTTGAGAGATGGCTTTCAGAAAGAAAACACAACACGAATTAATTTAAGCTTGCAGTAGGTGGTTCTTTTGCGCCTACACCGCATTGACGTGAATGTTCTTGCTTTTTTCCTTCAGGAATGTCGCGGTGTCGGTTATCGCGCCTCAGATTCCGCAATCTGTCAGGAAATGAGCCACTATGCCGTTTGTGTCATCCTTGAAAGACCCAAAGGGGTTATGCCATTCTAATTTAGCTAAGAGACTTTACATTTCTTTGTCGAAAATGATCTCAATTCCAATAGCGACGTCTGTCCTATCCGTTCCACTACATCTGGGCTTGCAACTACTGCGATTTTATTTCGCCTTTTTTATCATGAATTCAAGATCCTTATCTGACTTGTTCAGCGACAAGAGCTGGTGCCCACTACGGTTGACCCACCTTGAAATGTCCTCCTCTGACTCGGGATCGTCCGCGAGCACCTTGAGAATGTCGCCTATCTTAAGCCGCTCAATCTCCATCTTCGTTCGGAATACTGGCTCTGGGCAGTAAAGCCCCCTTACGTCAATCGCCTTGGTAGGAGAGGCAGTCATATGCTAACGAACGGCGTAAAATTGTGGAAACGCAATATTAAATGTTACAGTTGCTACCTGAAAAGGTCTTGTCCTCTTGATCTCTGCAACGACTTGGCAGATGATCTTGCCGCTTTTTCAAATTTGAATCCGCGTATTATTGCGATCGGCACACCTTGAGCCTTGCCCATTACAAGTTCGGCCGCCGACGCAATCTCGTCTGCCACCGCAATCTCGGTCACCTTCAGCTTCCTGCCGTACATGTCCCGCGATCCGATGTAGCTCTTGATCGGGCTCAAGCCTGCCACGCCAATCGCGACGTTCGTCTGGCCGTTTCGAAACGGCCGGCCAAACGTGTCTGTAATGACGACTGCGATCTCTTTCCCGACATTTTTTTTCACTGCGTCCTTGAGCCTGCTTGCNNCTTTCTCCCGTAGGATTTGTACAGATTCTCTCAGTATCAGCTCCATAACGCGCGGGTCTTTGCCATGCTCCTTCGCCATCTTGGCCGCCTTGCTTGATGGCTTGACATTAGCAAGGCCGACAATGCGCCCTTCTGCCTTTGACACGATTTTGTGGGCAACAACAAGCACGTCTCCGTTCTGGATTTCCTGCCCCGCCGCTCCAAGGATAATGACGTCAAGCGCGTCGTTCGGTTTGATGCCGACAGAAATTCTGACCGGGATTATCTGTATCAACGCCAGTTTATTGATTAAGGAAGTTAAAAAACGGGTCGGTCACTGTCTTTTGCTTGCCGCATTTATCAACACGGCTTCACCAAAATTTTTTTTTAACAAATGCAAAAGGAGGGCAAGGTCGCGCTTGTCGATAGTTTCGTTCGCTTTCTCTCTTACCACGTCTACAGGGCAGAACCCTACCGTAAATCCGGCTAGCGCAAACAGCTTCAGGTCGTTGGCCCCGTCCACGACAACTACAATGTCTTCCTTCCTGATTCCCCACTCTCTTATCGTCTCCCTTACCGCTGCTGCCTTGTCAGACGTAACGTGCATCACAACGTTGTCGAGTTTGCCTTCCTTGAACACCAGCTCGTTTGAGAAAATCTTATCGATGCCAAGCTCGTCTTTCAGCCTGCTAGTAATTATCGTAAAGCCACCGGACACCGCTATCATTTTCCACCCTGCCTTTTTCAGCGAAGAGCAGAGCTCTTTTGCGCCCGGCATTAACGGCAGGCTTTCGCCTATCTTTTTTGCATCTTCATAGCTGATGCCGCGCAATGCCTGTACACGTCGCGTGAGCCCTTCTTCCCAGTTGATCTCGCCTCTGATACCGGCGTTTGTAATATCCCAGATCTCTTTCTCTTTTTTTGGGCCCATCACTTGCGCCAAAACCGGAAGGTACTCTGCATTGAGAAGAACGCCCTCTACGTCAAAGATAATCAGCATACTGTGCTTATGTAAAGCAACTTTCTCGTCTGTATATTAAGCTTCTCAATGTTTTTCTACCACTGGGAGTGCGCCCGTATCGTCTTTTGTTTCTTGCTGTTAAGGTAATCAGTAAGCAGCACTCTGTCGATGTCGGCAGGATTGATGTAGTATGACCGCCCCTTTACGTACTTTTCCATTTCATTGACATAACCAAGCAATGAATCCTCTTCACTTATCATTATCGTGTCAATGTCGATATTGAGCGAGTGTACTTTTTTTGCTTCCACTATTGTGCGCTCGCCGATGTACTGATCAACCTGCCTGTACCGGTAGCAAAGGTAAACAAGCTCGCCTGACGCGATATCGAGGCTCATACTGTTCTCATGCTTCACCGTATCAAGCGTCTGCCTGTCTGGTGTGTAGAAATGTGAATATGGCCTCTGTGAAAGTATCTTGTCCTGCTCGCTCTTTTCGTCTATGAAGCAGGCGCTTGGGTGGCCGTCTGTGACAAGAACTATGCGCTTGTTCAATGCGCCGTTTTTTTGCAACATCTTGCTTGCCAGCCTGAAAGCCGCCTGGTAGTTGGTGTAGTGGAGAAAATCAGACCCCGGCTCAAACGTTTTTAGATATGGAATGTCGTTTGGCGCAACCTTGGATGCCAGGGCGCCAAAGCCCACTATGTAGACTGAGTCTGAGGGAAAGAATTTCCTGTTCAAGAGATACAGGCTCCATAGCGCCCTCTTTGCGGCTTCTATCCTGCTCATGTCGCCATACATTGACGAGTAGCGCATAGTTGAGCTCAGGTCGATGCAATAGACAACGGCAACACGCACATCCTGCATTGTTTCGTACTCTTCAAAATCTTCGACGTTGATCTGCAACGGCACTTTCAGTTCGCTTCCGTCCTTTGACATTCGTTGAACGGTGTTGAGCAACGACTTGGGAACGTTGAGAAGCCTGATATCATCTCCCGGCTCGTATTTCTTGCTAGTGTCTAGCACGACCGAGCCGCTTCCAATATCATGCGTTTCGTGCATGCCATACTCACCAGCCTTGAGCGCCTTCATCACATCGCTCAGTATCTTGCCCCCTATCATGTTGAAACCCTTGGTGCTTAGCCATTTTGGCGAGTCTTTCAGGTAGCCCTTGTTTATCAGCTGCCTTACCAGTGGCATACCGAAATCGTCACCAATGTTGCCTTTTGATCCCGTTTGCGACCCCGGCTGTTGCTTGCTTTCCTGTTCCTGCTGCTCTTGCTGCGACATTATTCCCTGCAATGCCTGCTCTAGTTCCTGTAGACTGGGCGTTTTTTCCCTGAGCGCTTCCCTCCCCAGCGTTTTTAGGAGTTTGTCTAGAACGTCGCGGGGAAGTTCGCGTTCATCCCGGCTCTGCTGCATTTGTTCTTGCCCCTCTTTGTCTAGTGGAAAATACAAGAATTTCTTGCTGCCCAGAGCCTTATTGTGCGAGTCCATAGCTGTTGTCCTTTCTGTCCAAAAGCGGTGGCTGGGTGTAACGCAGACCCTCAAGTATAACTTCTATGACCGAAGCCGTGAACTCGCCGTTCAGATCCTGGCTCAGCAAGATATTGTCGCTCCTGATGCCGAGCTGTTTTGCTCTCTCAATCAACTGCTTCTGCTCCTCCTTTACATTTGCAATTGTTTCATTTACCGCCTGTCTTAATCCCGGGAACTTTGTCAACTGTGATTCATAGTCCGGGCTCTTAGCTTCGCCAACAAGCGTCTGCGAGACCTGAAAAGCCTTGTTCTTTACAAAGTCGTTTTTTACTTTTGTCAACTGCTCTGTGGCAAGCTTTTGTATGTATTCAAGCGCCACTTCTTTTAGCGCGGCTTCTATTATCGAGTCAAGTATGTTCCTTCGGTTCTCCCGAGTGTCCTCCATTTCTGCAAGTTCGAATTTCGACGACTGGTGGATGCAGTGTATGTCGCAAAAGCGCGGGATGGCCTTGACACCGTGCGCGATAGAGCGTGTGCGCTCAGCTTCTCCCACCATCATTTCCATCGAATGTACCGACATCCTGACGCTCACCCCTTTATCTTGGTTGACGTCGTGGTGGGCGCGTGTCATCTGCGTTATCATGGCTATCGTCCTTACCATAAAGACTGGTAGCATGACGTTCTTAGCGTCTGCAATCCTCGATTCTTGCACGATGATAAGCATCTCATCTTCCACAGTTCTCGGGTAGTGCGTATCGATGTGGCTCCTCAGCCTGTCAAACAGCGGCTCGATTATCTTGCCCGAGTGTGTGTAGTCGATCGGGTTTGCAGTCGCGATTATCCTGACATCTGGCTTGAACACAGCCGGGTACGCGCCCGTAGTGAACTTGCCCTCCTGAAGGACACTCAACAAAGACACCTGTTTGCGCGGGTCGAGCACCGGTAATTCATCGATGCACAAAATGCCGTGCCTCGCTTGTAACAGCTGGCCGGCAGAGTAGGATTCCATGCTGTAGAGCTCGACTCCTTTTTTGGCGATCTTGATCGCGTCGATCTGCCCTACCAGATCCTTGACGGAAATATCTGGAGTCGACAGTATGTACTTGTACCTGTCTGTGCCGCTTATCCAGTCGACTTTTGTTTCCAACTTGTTTGCTTTGATGATTTCTTCGCATTCCGGCGAAACAGTAAACTCGGGCTGCGTGCGCACAACTTCGGATTCAGACAAAAGCGCGGTCAGCTGATCTTCCGGGATCGAAGTCGGTATGTCGTTTGTTACCGTTCCCCTCACGACGGGGATTGGCGACAATAGGTTCTTTGCGATTGCTTCTGCGAACTTGGTCTTTGCCTGCCCGATCTGGCCAACCAGCAAAAGATCGTGGCCTGACAGGATTGCCCTGTTGACTGCAGGAACTACGTCAGCGTCATAACCGATGATGCCGGGGTACGGGTGATCCCCCTTTTTCAGCTTAGCAATCAGGTTGCCGCGCATCTGTTCTTCGACCGCGACATGCTTGTAGTTTATCTTTAAGATGTCGCCCAGCGTCTTTACCTGCCTATAGTCTTCCGGGACGCCGGGCATGATTTCAGTATACTTTGGTTTTGAATTGTAAGACCGATGAACCATTTCCTCTATTTTGGTGCTCATATCTTGAGATGAAGCTCTCGCGGTCTTTCCACAAATTTAAAGCTTCATCACGTATCCAATTTAGAATTGGTCCATTCGTTTTCATTCCGTGCAATATTTTAGACGGTTGGAGCAGTACTGTGAGTTTTGTAATTATTATTGGCTGAGCTTCGATCCACAGCCGCCACAGAAATTTGTTCCACTAGGACTCTGAGTACCACATTTCGGGCACTTGATCAAAGATAATGAAGCGCCACAGTTGTTGCAGAATTTTCCTTCTCCAGTCGGTTTTCCACACTGTGGACAGATGGTTTGCTTACTCTCAATATTGCCTGTAAACACCTGTGTATTTTCTGCCTTGTTCTGGATATCTCTTACCATTTTTCCGGCTTTTGCGGCAGCAACCTCTACACTCTCTCTGGGTGCATCTTGTACGCATAAACCTTCCTGATCATTCCAGTCGTTCTCGCAAACATATTTTCGGCACTTAGGACACCTTTGAAAATTACCTTTGGCCTCATTCTGAGCTAGTTCAAAAGCAGCTTCGTGTTCTTTATGCCATTCAGGAGATTGACCACGAAATTTCTCCGCATAGGCATTGGCTCCATATCCAATGTTGTGCCCAACTCCTGAGCCCAGCAAAGAGCTCCCAATAGAAGCTGCGCTTCCTAACCCCCTGAAGAACCCTCCTTTCTTGTGGGACTTTGATTCTATGAATTTTGTCTTGTAACCGTCGCCACAAACATCGCAATTAAAAGTAAACTTGAACCCAGTCTCGTCACTATTATCGACAAAGTTTCTTGTGAATGGTTCCACTACGGCTCACCATTTGAGAGGCTTGCCACATTTTATACATTTCTCCGGGCCGGGCCTTTGTTCTGTCTTGCATTTTGGATTTCCACATACTACTACCAGTCTGCTGTTACAGGTTGCACAATAATTGTCCAAAAATGTCTTTTTCCCACAGCTTGGACATGATATTTCCAGTGATAGACCGCAGCCACTGCAAGTTTTCCATTCTTTCTGTATTGGATTCTGGCATTTCGGACACCTCAAAGGACCAACTGGGTTCACTTTTCCACAGAACGGACAAACCTTGGATTCGGGAGGATTGAGCTGCTTACAATACCTGCATGGGTGCTTAAATCCAGGCATAGAACAAATCCAAAACTCCTGTAAAAGAATTTTTTCTGATAACCCGCTGGAAGATGCGCATTTTTAAACTAAAAATCGTTTCTGTCTTTATAAGATTTTCTATTGTGACGCTTGGTTGTTGCAGAATGAGAATAATCACTGTTCACTTTTTTCCCATCTAGCATTATCATCAATGGTCGACTGATTAAACGATAGGAGAGCCAAAACATTTGACTTCCATTGCTCAGAAGAAGAATGAATAACCCTGCCAATAAAACGCTGACGTAGATCTTTGAGTGATGGGATTTTGCCAGCTGCGAATTTGTATCTGGCATACTTGGGTTCTGTTTGCAGCGCTTCGTCAGAGAGAAAAATTGGCTCCCTTCGAAAGTTAATGTCTAGCATCAGCTCGTTCATCCTGGAAATCATGCTATCGACTTTTCCGTCCAACTCGTTCTTGTTGCCGCCGATCCCGGCGTAATCCTTCCGACTGAGTATTCTGAAAAAATAGGTCGCATTGCCACCAGTTGCAATTGCCGTATCCGCGTCTGGCGGTATCCCATCAGCCATTTCACTATCCTTGGGACTTGAAGAAAGTATTCGCGCTGTCTCTAAAGCAATCGCATTACCAAATTCCGGATTCTTGTTGTCGATAGGGATTAATACCCAGAGATAGTTTCCGGTAAGATCACCCATCAAGCCTCTCTTTATTCCGATAGCGATTTTTTCTTCGCGCCCTATTGACTTCAAGTATTGATAACCGTTCCAAATTGGTGTCTGCTCGAGCTTTTTCTCAAAGGCCCTCCAAACTTCTGGCGAGACAGATTCAATATCAGATCTCCTTGCAGCCTTCCCGTCTTTCAAGAGTCGCGAGGCACTTCTTACTACAGTTGGGTCGGCAGAGGGAACAAGATCCTTGATTAGAGATTGACTTTGAATATTCAGAGTGTTGATTGCGTCTGACAGCTCTTTTGATGTACTGTCAAGTTCCCTTCCGATTTTGGAAATAATGAATCTTTCCCCGATCTCTGTTGTAATAGCAATCGAATAATCTTTGGCTTCTATCCGCGCAACGTTGCTATAATGAATCCTAATCGGTTCTTCGGTAGTTGGGATCAACACTATCGACGTTTCGTAAAGCCTGAATTCACATCCTTCGAATTGCCTTGCCGCACTTGAGGAGTCAGTAAGAGACAGATCTCCCCAGACTCCAGATTTCTTGATCGACTCGTTCAAGAGCAAATACTTCAAAATCATTTCATTTCGTGCTTGGAATAAGTTGGAAACAAGATCTCCGAATTTGTATCCAAGATTAGAAACAGAAATTCTTTCGCGCGATGAAAGTGTCATGTCCACCCTATAGTCAACTGGCAAGATTTTGGTAATATCGACTAATGACAGATGGATTGCCTCAGCGAATTTTGGCAAAATTGAGAGTCTCTCACTATCGAGGTTAATTTGTGCCTCTCCCTTAGCAAGTTCGTTTCCTGCTTCATTGGAAAGGGCGAAGCCACAAGAACACGATATCATGCCTGCCATTGCCATTTTCAGTGAGCTTCTCTCCGCCAACTACTTATTTCTTGTTTCTTGAATCNNGTGTAACGGGTGCAGACAGCTTTGTTGTAAATATTCCAGCTTTTCTGCGCATCGCATCCAGTATAGTTTTTATTGCCGAATTTGTTTCGTGATTAATGAATTTGTCCGCATCCGAGTACAAGCACATCCTCAGAATTGCCGGCAAGGACATTGAAGGCGGGAAGAAAGTCATAGTAGCCATCAGTGAAATCAAAGGCGTAGGTTACAATTTTGCTCAAGTGCTGACTCAGACGCTCAACATCAACCCGGACAGGCGCGTCGGGTTTTTGACAGACGGCGAACTCCGCGAGATCGAGCAGGCGATCGCTAATCCTACCAAAGCAGGCGTGCCACCATGGTACCTGAACAGGAGGAAGAACATGGACAGCGGATTAAACCAACACATGATAACTTCTGATCTTGATTTTGCTGCTTCAAACGACGTCGAGCGCGAAAAGCTGGTTATGAGCTGGCGGGGTTATCGCCACATGTTTGGTCTGAGAGTAAGGGGCCAGTGCACCAGGACTACCGGCAGGAAAGGTGGCGCAGTCGGAGTGAAGAAGGTCAAGATGATGCCCGGCGCAGTACCGGGAGAAGCTGGTGCAGCGGCTCCAGCAGGTGGTGCAGCGGCCCCCGCGGCAGCCGGAAAGGAGGGCGCAAAGGGAGCTCCGGCGGCTACAGGCGGAGCAGGAGCAAAGCCAGGAGCAGGCGCGGCTCCAGCGGCCGGTGGCTCAAAGCCAGCAGCACCAGCAAAGGAGCCGGCGAAGAAATAGGTGTGGTGCTAGGTGGGAGATCCTCGTAAGGCAAAGAAGCTGTATCGCCGGCCAAGGATGATCTGGACCACCGACCAGTTGAATGCTGAACTATATATCATGGGTTCCTACGGCCTCAGAAACAAGCGCGAACTCTGGAAGGCCCAGACCGAGGTCGCAAGGATCAGAAACCAGGCCCGTGCCCTTTTGGCCTTATCTGCAGAAGCAAGGGCCGAGAAGGAAAAGAGACTGTTGAACTTTTTGAACAGGCTAGGCTTGGCAAAGGAAGGAGCGACCCTTGATGACATTTTGAACTTAAAGATTGAAGACCTGCTAGAGCGCAGGTTGCAAACCATAGTCATGAAAAAGTCCGGCATCAAGTCGCCCTACCAAGCAAGGCAGTTGGTGAGCCACAGACACGTTTCGATAGGAAATCGTAAAGTCAACATTCCTGGCTACCTCGTCAGGACTGAAGAGGAGCCGCAAATTCTGCTCCACATCGAGGTCCCAAGCGCCGTCGGGGCGCAGCCCGCGTCATAGGCCGCTTACGATGTCTACGTAGTCTATTTTCCCGTCAGAATTCATGTCAAAGCCCTGAACTACTAGAGCCCAATCGTCTTGCCCGTGGTACTTTTTCAGTACTTCTTCGCTATAGTTCGTAAGCGCAATTACCGCGGATTTTGTCCCTGCTGATCGTACGCCGGCTACAACTACGATGCTCGAATTGCTGTCGTATGGGTTCTTTATCTTTGCAATAAGGCCGTGGTTGTCAAGGCTATACCGCTTCCCCGACCCGTCGACGAGGCCGGACCAAAAGTTCTTTTCGTCAAACCTTACCGGCAGATAGCGGTTGAATTCCGCGGTAACAATGTTTGTCCCCGGACCCCCGATCGATATCAGGTTGTTTCCCGTCAGCATCTTTTCCGCTTTGGCATCGACATCCAGCTTTACTATAAATTCCGAAGGAACCGCATTAGTGACATGTCCTAGGAAGAAAGCAAGGTGTACAGCGTAGTGTCCATCTCTCGCAGACGACTTGTAGGGACCGTGAGGGTCGGGCGCGCCCACCACAAGGAGTCCTTGGAATGCCTTTCCTGCAACAAAGTTTTCAAAGAATTTCGACGCATTAGGGTGTCCGCCTGCCGGCATCGATCCAAGTTTTGTTTCACCCCAATCCATCTCGAGACCAAACGACGGGCTTGAGGCCCGGTATAACCGGGCGGTGCCGCCCCTGACAAAGTTTTTTCCGACTTCTTCGACAGCGCCGATGCCGACCAGCTTACGGATGTAATAATAGGCACTCTGCTCGTAAATCTTTAGTTCCTTTGCAATCTGCGCAGGGTACTTCGGTCCCTTGGACAGTAATTCCATTATTCGCCAGGCCACAGGGTTAGAAAGGACGCGCATGCGCTCTACGTCCTTGAATACCACGATCTTTTTGGCTGAAAGCTCCCCATCCCCATCTGAAACAAGCCTTTTTTCCAACGCTTATTCAAATCCATATACCACTATATAATATTATGTAGCGGTATAAAATTACATTTTGTTGAGCGTGCACAGCCCATTATAAAATAGTGTATAAGGGTATGTTTCATAATTTAATGGTAGTTTTAAGCACGATGATACTGAATTGTTTTGATGTGTTCGATAATCGGGTACAAGGGGAAGAACGCTGCAGCCCCAATACTGGTTGACAGCCTGAAGCGAATGGAATACAGGGGCTACGACAGCGTCGGCGTCGCCACCTTTGACAGCGGCAGCATCCTTGTACGCAAAGGGACCGGCAAGGTCCTCGAAGTGAACAGGAACCTAAACATTGACCAGATGGCGGGCAAGATCGGTATCGGACACACGCGCTGGGCAACGCACGGCGGCGTGACAGACAAGAATGCCCACCCCCATTCTGCCTGCAAGAACGATATCGCGGTTGTTCACAACGGGATTATCGAAAATTACCAGGAGCTAAAGGAAGAGCTGATTGGTGCAGGCCACACTTTTGCAAGTGAAACCGACAGCGAAGTGATCGCACATCTGCTGGAGATTCACTATAGCAGTGGAGTCAAGGAAGCGATGATTGAGACCTGCAAGAGGTTGCGGGGCAACTTTGCCATTGTTGCCGTGTTCCAGGACGGCACGATCTGCGGGGCTAGGTACGAAGAGCCGTTGGTCATAGGTGTTGCAAACGATGGCTATTTTGTTTCAAGCGACGTGCTCGGCTTTCTTGAATACACCGACAAGGCGATATTCCTTGAAAACGGGGACATCTGCATAGTTGATAATTCAAAGCTAGAAATCTTTGACTTTGAAGGCAGGCCAATCGCACACCCAATAACACAAGTGGCGTGGGAGCTGGGCGATATTGACAAGGGCAAATATGCACATTACACTCTCAAGGAGATAAACGAGCAGAGGCTAACCGTGGTGCACGCTGGCAGGCAAGACCAGGCAATGATGAACAAGTTCTGCGACATTCTTGCTAGCGCAAAGGACATTTACATCACAGGCAGCGGCACTAGTTACCATTCTACGCTCATTTTCAAACACATGCTCGCGCGGTTTGGCAAGATAAGAGCAGAGACGGTGGTGTCAAGCGAGTCGCAGTACGCGCTTACCTCGATGGACCGGAATTCGGTGTTGGTGGCGATTTCCCAGAGTGGCGAAACCGCGGACGTGTTGGATTCTGTAAGGCTTGCAAGGAACCAGGGCTCTAAGATACTGTCAATAGTCAATGTCACAACATCGTCGCTTGCGAGAATAAGCGACGCATGCCTATCAACAAACTGTGGGCCGGAGATAGGCGTCGCAGCAACAAAGAGCTTTACTGGGCAATTGGCGCTGATCTACAATATCACCGACAGGCTTTGCGAGAAATGCCTAGAAACCGAAAGGGCCGATCTTGCGGTAGCAGTTGAAAACGTTGTTGCTAACCAGGGAAGCGTCATTAAGGTTGCAGAGCAGATGAAGGACGCATCTGACATTTATCTGCTCGGGCGATCGCTCCACTACCCGATCGCGCTCGAGGGGGCGCTCAAACTAAAAGAGCTTGCTTATGTGCACGCTGAAGGAATTGCAGCCGGTGAGCTGAAACACGGGCCGCTTGCGCTGATGGAAAAGAACACATTTGTCATCATGATAAACCCGCACGACGCGACGTTCAACGATACGATTTCGAATGCGCACGAAATAAAGGCAAGAGGTGCAACGGTCGTCGGCATTTCGGACCGCAATGATGACGTCTATGACTACTGGATTGAGATACCTCACCTTAAGGAAGAGGCGTACTATCCTGTAGTCGAAGTAATACCATTGCAAATACTGGCTTACCAGCTTGCGCTTGCCAAGAACGCAGACCCCGACTATCCTAGGAACCTAGCAAAGTCTGTAACTGTGAGATAATTCTTGTGAAAATGAAAAAAGAAAGGAAAAGAAGTGAGTTCGCTTAGAACTGTGCGTTCTCGCTTGTAGTTCCAGTCCTAGTGCCGCTTGAAGACCCTATCGGTACATCTGGAAAGTTTTCGTTCATTCTCTGCTCTGCCACTGCGCCTGCCTCTGCCAGTATCTTGTCGACTTCTTCACCACTTGCGTCAAAGGCAAAAGAGGTGTTTCCCATGCTTCCTGCACTCATCATGATGTCGCTGAACACTCCGTTGATCTCTCCCAGTTCCCTGTCTACCTCTGGCATGACGCCCGAAAGCCCTGACCTTACTCTCGTCAGCGCGCCCATCGCGGGACCGATTGCGACCATCACGTCTCCGAGGTCTATTGTAGATTCCAGCCTTAGCTGTATCTGTTCCAAGGCCATCTTTAACTGCGATATCATCTTGGTCGTTTTTCTCACTTGTGCGATCTCGTTTGATAGCATCTTGCCGTGTTGAGTGTCATGTTTCTGAAGAGCGGAAACTACCTGATTGAAGAGTGACTTTTCCTTGCCTCGTAATTTTTCCAGAATGGTCTCTAGCTTTTGGTTTTGTGCTTGTATCTTATTCTTGGCAAGCTCGATTCTTGGTTTCAGTGGTTGCTGAGGACCAATGTTCTCCTTGATCCTTTCTGACATATTAGGCGTGTTGTCCTTTATCCAGTTGCTGCTGAAGCTCGTCATGGCAAGTCGTCAGAGAAAACGGCGTTAAACTGAAATGTCATAATTGAATAACCAAGTGGTAATATTTTATAGACGTGCATTCGCTGCTAATAGAACTAAATTGGAAAACATATTAAATCCAATCCAT
>DAOL01000088.1:10052-16481 GCA_002501845.1 Nitrososphaera sp. UBA217 | reverse complement strand
TTGAGCCACACAGCCCCTCTCGCATAGAACGGGACGGTTATTTCGAGGCGCGGCGAATTGGCAGCCGCCAGTATCGCATTTGACACTGATCTTGGGTCGAGCGCATAGCCGGTATAGTTTGCCATCTTACCACCAAACGACTCGTGATCGAAAAAGTTAGTCCTAACTGCAATAGGGCTCACCAACGTCACGTGCACGCCCGTCTTGGCAAGTTCGTGGTAGAGCGACTCTGAAAATCCAAGCATTGCAAATTTGCTCGCGCAGTATGCTGAGAGGCCGGCGACTCCAAAGCTTGCCGCGAGTGACGCGACATTTACGATGTGTCCAGATCTTTTCGCCAGCATTGAATCAAGGAAGGCCTTGGTACAGTAGACCATGCCGTGATAGTTCGTCGCAGTCATGGACTCGATCTCTTCAATGCTCAGATCCTTGACGCTCTTGAAAACTGCGAAGCCCGCGTTGTTTACGAGCACGTCCGCGTGACCGAACCGGTTAATGACATCTCTTCCCATCCTGAGCACCTGCGCTTTGTCCGATACGTCGCACACGTAAGTGACAGAGCTGCAGCCAGGTGACATTTCTGATATTTCGCCGGCCAGTTGAGACAACTTTTGTTCAGACCTTGAGACTAGGATGACATGCCCTGCACCGTGCCTTGCAAAATCAACCGCGGCCTGCCTCCCAATGCCTGAAGAAGCTCCCGTGATGACGACTACTTTTCCAGCAAATTTCATGTATTCTTTGCACAGTGCTCGCATTTTTATTTTGTCGCGCCGCTGCCATCTTCCGGCTTGCCACCGGGTGGACCGTCCCCAGCGGTGTGCAGGCCGAGGCTCGTTGCTGAAACCTTGCCCAATGCAAGCCGCATTATGGCGACCCACATGATGACCAATGGAACATGATACGTCGCAATGCGCCATGCAATTATCACGGTTAGCCTAGGGTCGCCGACTACGTCGCCCAGTGCTGGTATCCCGCTGAGGTTTGAAATGTACGCCCAGATCCCCAGCTCTGCGAGGCCAGATCCACCTATAGTTATTGGTAGGCTTGCCACTGCGGTTGACGCCGACGTAGCCATTAACGAATCAAAAAAACCAATATTCTCTGCAGTTTTTGCCAGAACCATGAAGGATATCCCATGAAAGACAAATGCTCCGAAAGTTATCGCCATTCCAAACGCAAACGTCCTAATGGCCTTTTTTGAATTGAAATTTTCCCGGCTCATNNGCTGAAAACAGTACAACAGCAAGCCATACTGCGAATGTTGGGATCGTCACCAAAATGATCCCGATGCCGGCTACACTCCCGCCCTTAGAGATAGCAAAAGCGCCAGCGATAAACGCAAGCATTGAGCCCACAAAGACATCTGCAATGATTTCCATGGTTGCCACCCACGCGGCCTTGCCGGGCGGAACACCATGCCTTGACAACCACGCTATCCTCACGAATTCCCCTCCCACGTACGACGGAGTGGTCTGCGTTACGAACTCGCCCGCCAGCCTTGCCGAGATGGTTTTGGCGGTAGAACTGACATCGTAGCCGATAAAACGCTTGATGAAGTACTTGAAGCGCGCAGCCTGGAGCATGAACCTAGTAATTTCTGCTGCGGCTGAAGCCGCAAATGGCACGAACCCCACGGCAAAGACATCCTGCGGCGAGACCTTGGTAGTAAGGAAGAGTATAATGAAGGGCACTACGCTTACAGGAATGGCAACAAGTCGCCAGTTCAATTATTATAACTGCCTTTCATGCGGCGCGGTACTATAATAGTGTAAAGCAGATATACGCCAGTCCATGCTCCCTTGATGACAGTGAACGCGATATTTATCACGGGCACGGCGGGGTCTGGAAAATCACTTCTTACTTCAAGGCTGCTCCATTGGTATAGGGAGAGTAAAGCGTACCCAATAGCTCTGAACCTCGACCCCGGTGCAGTCAGCCTGCCCTACGACCCAGACGTAGATGTCCGTAACTACATCGACATCGCGACGTTGATGGAAAACTACGGCCTCGGCCCCAATGGTTCACTGGTCATGGCAAGCGACATGATCGCGAACAAGATGGACGAGATTCAAAAAGAGGTTGACGGATTGAATCCAGATTATGTTATCGTCGACACGCCGGGCCAAATAGAATTGTTCGCATTTAGGGCAAGCGGGCCGTACTTTGCTGCAAATCTGCATGCAGACAATAAGGCCACAATATTTGCGTTTGATGGAATGCTTGTCTCGTCCCCGATCAACTTTGTGTCGATATCGCTCCTTGCGTCATCTGTCAAGTTGCGGTTGAAAACTGCGCAAATAAACGTGCTTACAAAGCGCGACCTTGTAATTGACAATCTGAAAAGCATCATGGACTGGGCCGGCTCGCACACGGCGCTAGAACACGCCCTTGAGGGCGATAAGGACGCTGAATATTCGCTTCTCAGCAAAGACCTAGCGCGCAGCATGAGCAAGGGTGGCTTTGCCCAGGGCCTTGTTGCAGTTTCGAGCGTAACCATGAATGGCATTGTTAACCTTACAGCCGCGCTTGCGCGAACCCTTAATCTGGGGGAGGACGGCTAGGAGGGTTGTGAAGTCTCGGACTGCGGTTGCACCCTGCTCCACTGCAAATTTAGGCCCAGGCTACGACGTGTTTGGCCTTGCGCTTGCCGCCCTGGAAGACAGAGTCAGAATAACCCGGGCGGCAGGCAGCGGGAAAATAACGATCAAGAATAACGATCCGGCAATCCCAACAACAGCAGACTCTAACTCTGCCGGCCTCGTGGCAAAGAAGTTGATGTGCGACTTCCACATCAGCGATAATATCGAGATTCACGTTACAAAGGGCGTGCCGGCCGGCTATGGCATCGGGAGTAGCGCTGCTTCGGCAGCGGCGGCTGCGATGGCATTCAATGCGCTTTACAATTTAAAGATTGACAAGAATAGGCTGGTGGAGTACGCGGCAGAGGGCGAGATTGCTAGCGCAGGCACAAAGCACTACGACAACGTCTCTGCTTCTTTGCTTGGAGGCTTCGTGGTATCCGGTCGCAAAGGGCGATTCATCAAGATCGAGCCGCCAAGAGACTTGTTCCTTGTCGTGGCCGTGCCCATTTCCATGCATGTGCCAGAGAAAAAGACTGAAGTCGCAAGGAGCGTCCTTCCAAAGGAGGTGCCCCTAAAAAGCGTGGTCTATAACATATCCGGCGCAGCCACTATCGTTGCAGGGTTTGCGCTAAAGGACATAGAAATGATAGCGACGGGCATAGATGATGTCATCGTCGAGCCGACAAGAAAACACCTGATCCCCGGCTATGATGGTGTGAAGCAGAACGCGATTTTGGCAGGGGCACTGGCAGTCACGATAAGCGGAGCCGGACCTTCNNAAAGCTGTTCTTTGTTATCTCCCTTGCAAGCGCCAAGCAGTCGTCCATCAGCTTCCTGTTCAATATCTTGGCCACTTCGGCACTCCTTTCCTTTTCTTTTGCAGGATCGCCTTTTACCTCTGGAGGCACCCCATCGTCGGGCCCAAGGCTAACAACCTTGTTGACAAGCCCGATCTGATGAGCTTCGTCCGCTGTTACCATTTTGCCGGTGAATATCATCTCTTTTGCCTTTGCCGGCCCTACGAGGCGCATGAGACGCTGCGTTCCGCCCCATCCAGGCGGAATGCCTATTGTAACTTCAGGCTGTCCGATCTTGGCGTTGTTTGAAGCGATGCGTATGTCGCACGCCATCGCCAGCTCGCAGCCGCCGCCAAGCGCAAAGCCGTTGACTGCAGCGATTACCGGCTTCTCCAGTCGCTCTATTTTGTTTATAACGCCCTGTGCAGAAGTCGCATACCTTTCCGCCTGCATAGGCTCGATATTGACCATATAGGAAATGTCTGCACCCGCGCAGAAAGAGCGCTCGCCGGCTCCAGTGATGATTACGACCTTGATGCTATGGTCAGCTGCAAGAATGTCGAGTGTCTTTGAAAGCTCGGCAATTACGTCGACATTCATGGCGTTCAGCGCCTCAGGCCGGTTTATCCTCACTATTGCAATATCGCCTTGCGGTTCAAGCTGAATGTACTTCATGCTCGACATGATGAGGATTGGCAGTATTCTTTTCAATAAAATCTTATTGGTCAAAGTGGGTTATGGTTAAAAGCAGGCTGCAGTGATCGCTATCCGTGGTTCGGCTCCAGCGTTCCAATACAAACAAAATAGAAGATGCAGACATTGTAGTAATAGGTGTTCCTGACGAGTCTAGATCGCATGCAAAGCGCAAGGGAACCAGCAGGGCCCCCGACGTACTGAGGATAGCATCTAATGAATCCGAGTTCTTTGAGCGCGGCGGCAAACTGATTCCAACGTGCCCCATGCGTGGCGAGTTTGAAGACAAGCGCATATTTGACGCTGGAGACGTCGCAAGCAAGCAGGAGCTGCGCAATATGGTGTCAGATATTGTGTCGCACGGCAAGCTGCCAATCATAATAGGAGGTGACCACTCACTTACCACAGAAACACTCCAAGCGGTGTCTGGAGCTGTTGGGAAAAAACTTTCTCTTTTGTATTTCGACGCTCATCCCGACTTTGTGTCTTCTACGAGGAACTATTATGGGTCGGTGCTGACCGATTCTGCACAATCGCTCAACTTGCGCAAAAGCATGCTAATAGGCACGCGAGCCGCAGAGATGGAAGAAATAGAAAATGCAAGGGCGGCAGGATTAAAGATTGTAAACCCGCTGGATATAGTCGAGCTTGGAGTGAGAAGGGTGGTGAAGATGATAAAGGCGCGCACTGCTGGATCCATGATATATATTTCAGTGGACCTCGACTGTGTCGACCCTGCCTCTGCCCCCGGGGTGTCAGTCCCGTCGCCGGCAGGGCTCGCCGCCATCGACCTGATCTATCTGTTGAACGAGGTGATCAGCGACGGAAAAGTGGTCGGAATCGACATTGTAGAACTTACCCCCGATTATGACATCAATGGCATGACGGCCACACTTGCAGCCAGAATACTTTCAGAATGCATCGCGTCAGTCTAGCCCACGAACTTTAGAGAATAATGTTGCGATAANNATCTCGGCCTCCTGCTCGGAATATTTTTTTTGGTCGATGGCGCCGGCCTCATAATCGGACATCAACTTTAGCAGTCTCTTCTTTAGCTGCCTTGCCTCCTCTCGCAGTTCCTGCTCGTACGCGAGGCTGTTGCAGTGCTGCATTATCGCGTCCAGCGACAGTTTCATGATAATGAGTTCCAGTATCATTTCACATCAACAAAATGAATACGGCGCCCACGGGCCGCTCCGGTGTAGAGTCATTCCTTCTCTTTCGAACTTCTCCCTCAGCTCTTTCACCTTCGCATCAAAGACTCCGATTTTACTTTTGTCTATAAGGTACGCTGCATTTAACACTATTTCCCCGACATCATTTTTCAACAATCGCCTATCCGCCGCCTCTTCTGCAAGGGAGCTATTTATTTCGCCAACCATTTTGTCTATTTTCAGGAGGGTTTCATTTTTCATGGCATCCTCCAGCCTCAGCTTCAAAAAGTATGACGTGCCTGGTTTAGCGGAAGAAATCTCTTGTTTCATTTTCCTAATCTCCTCGGACTGCTCGGCCTGCTCCTTGATCTTTTTCACGCTTGACTTGTTAAGTAGGACCTTGATCCCTATCTCGTCCTTGCCGCGAAAGCTCGATAGCTTGGTGCGGTAGTCCTTGTACGAGCTGGCAAGAAGTTTCTTTATGCCCTCTTCGTTTTTTAGTATGACACCGAACCGGACTGGAAGCACAGTATTGGCTTCCCGCGCTGCCTCGACGACTCTCTGGTGTGCAACGATGTGGTTCAAGTTTGAATCCATCTGCTTGAACGGGATCGTGCTGACTAGTGCAGCGATGTCTTTGTAGTCTATGGTGTAGACGGCATTTTCCCCAATCCCGATGTTGCCGAAGTTTCCAATTGGCTTCTTTTCACCCCAATTTATAATGCAATAAATGTACCTACCGTCCATTTACATCACTTCGTTGTCAATGTAGCCAGCAGCCGTAGAGTTGCAAGATCGACGCCAGCCACCGCGAGAGTCACATCGCCGGCTATGACAGTCCCCTGATCGATTAGCTTGTCAACGACGTCGACGATCGTCACCTGCTTTTGATCAGATTGCTGCAGCCTTATCCCGAGCTCTTCAGGTTTCAGTCCAAACTTATCCAAGATATCTGCAGTCCGCTCCCTTATTTGCATGAACGCAAGGCCGAGTCTCTCGACTTCTCTATCCGTCAGGGTCCCCGACTCGACTCTCCGGATCGCTTGTCTCTCAAGAATGTCAGTTATGGTCTGTACAAGAGTGAGCACCAACTTCGCAAGGCCGTGCTGAAGTTTTTCTGCGTCCGGCCCTTCCGGTTTTTTTTCTAGAGCAAGTAGAATGTTGCTGTCAATATTTCTAGCGGCCAAGTTCTTTCTTGCC
>DAOL01000088.1:0-9986 GCA_002501845.1 Nitrososphaera sp. UBA217 | reverse complement strand
GTAGACTTGGCAAGGTGCATGGCTGTGATATCAAAAGGTGTCCCGCGCTGGCATTCAGGGCACCTTGTAAATACCCAACCGTCGCCCATCGCGCCTTTCAGACCTACTTCCTCATATTTGCCACATACAATGCAGACGGCCAACATCAATCAACTGTTTTAGTTATTTGCCAATCGATGGTTGGGCTGCCACCAGTGCGGGCGGTCCGGCTAATCCGAGCGCGGCTGCATACCTGAGGAATGTGTCCACTCCTGCTACAACGATTCTTGCCCTTACGACGAGTATCTCGATGCCCACCAGCGAAACTGAAAGGTTCGCGTCGATCACAAGTCCCTTGTCGAGCACCCGGTCAAGCAAGTCGAAGATGGACAGTATCGGCCTGTAGCTTTGCTGTTGTGACATTCAACTATTCACTAGTTAAAATCTAGAGTAGTTAAGTAGATAAGTCTTCTGCCGAAAACAGTAACCTGTACTAGAAGATTGTTAGTGATTTGCTTTTATCTCCAGAGCCTCTATTACGGGCCGAAGCGCTGCTGAAAAGTCGTGGTCTGGGTTTTTCAGCACAAACACTTCGGAACTAAGAGCGCGCAGGATCTCGGTGTAGAATGGAATCGCTGTTATTACTTTCGTGCTGAAAAGCGTCTCAAGCCTTGCCCTGACCTTTTCCTTGTCGACCCCAGGCGGTATCATGTTTGCGATCAGGATCTGGGGTTTTTCTAGGACCCGTGTGACTTCGAGCATTACGCCGGTTCCGAAAATGTCCTGGCTGTCCATCCTCGATATTATGATGTTCATATCGCAAACTCCCATAGACACGAGCGTTGATTTTTCGATACCGGGGTGTGTGTCGATTATCATGTAATCCAGATCGTGTATGCGCGAGATGACGTCAAGCGCATCGCGGAACATCCCTATTTCGTATCCTTTGGAAAGCACCCTGATGATGTCCTCTGCTTTGAAGCTGGCTGGGACGAACACAAGGCTGCCCCGCTTAAGGTTCATCTTTTCAGTCAGGTTTATCGTGGTGTCGTTGGCAGAGCACATGCCAAGTAAATAGTCGTTCAGCGTGTGCTTTATCTCGTCAGGCTTCATTTCAAAGAGCACGTGCAGACCAGGGCCGGCGAGGTCGAGGTCGAGCGCTCCCACACGCCTGCCTTCAAGNNTGTAGTCCTTCGAGCCCCTTTTCAATCCTGCTGTCTACTTCGCGGCGCATCCTCTTGTAGCTTATCTGCTGGTTGATGAATTCTTGCCGCGCCCTTATCAGGTTTCTCGACTCGTCGACCTGCTTCTGATAGCGTTCCAGCGCTTCGTTCCTCTTGCGCACCGCTTCCTCACGCGCATCCAAGAGGCTAGCCTTCATCGCATCTATCTTTTCCATCGCGTTGAGCTTTAGCTGGTCAATCGTCCTCTGGTTGTTCGTTATTTGCGGCAGTTGGTCCGACGAAGGCAGCTCCGATCGGAGGAAGCGCAAGGGCAGGCTGAACGTAAAGGTTGCGCCCTTGCCATCGCTGTTGTTGCCTGCCCATATGGAGCCGCCGTGGGCATCGACTATGCTCTTTGCTATGAACAACCCGAGGCCGGATCCCTTTTCCGATCTAGTCGTAAATTTTTCAAACATTTTGTCCTTTATCGAAGGGTCGATGCCTATGCCGTTGTCCCTCACGCTCACCATTACATTGGGGCCTGACAGTCGCGTGGAAACAACTATGCTGCCTTCACGTTCGTCTATGAACTTCACGGCATTGTCGATTACGTTGAATAACACTTCTCCAACCTTTCCCCTGTCGCATTCGATCATTAGCGTGGGCTCATGGGGTTCAAATGTTATCACATTTCTGGAATTGCTGTCGGCGCGCTCACCGACAATATGCATGATAAGTGAGCGCATGTCAGCTGTTTCAACCGCCGGCGCCTTGGTAACCTGCTTGTATTTCTGTTCCACATCCGTTATGACCTCTGAAACAAGCGTGTTCAGGTTTAGCTGTTCGATGTACAGCTTTAGCCGGCCGGTCTCTATCCTGCTTGCCTGCAGGATATCTTCTGACAGCTTTAGGAGCCGCTCGGCGTTGCGGCTAATGATCGCAAGCTCTTCTTTTATCGAACTGTCGACGCTGCTCAGTTTTGACTCTATCAGTTCAAGCCCCCCCAGAATCGGCATGATGGGCGTGCGAAGCTCGTGCGCTGCAATGTTGATGAATTCATCCTTCAGCCGGTCTGCTTCGCGCAGCTTGTCGTATAGCTCCCTCTGTTTATGGATGTATTCGTCCTTGACGTGGTCGGCCTCCTGGAACTTGTCGTAGGCAGCTGCTTGGTCCCAGAGGTTGTCAAACATGGTGACAAATGACTTGACAGTCAAAGGGCTTGAAGAATAGATACTCACGGTGTCATGTCCGTCACTTATCCCGTATTCCAGTGAGGCCTTCCTATCCACGATCAATACTTCAAGCGTGTCTGTCCCAACTTCTCTGTAAATGTGTCGTACCGTGACTTCGCTGTTTACAGGGAGCTTTGTCGAGGCAGGGGTTAGCATTCGCACCTGCACGCCGCGCCCGGAAGCATCTTCAAGCAATCGGAGAGTGGAGTGCAACATGTCTGCCCGGTCTGGAGACGAAGCAGGCAATAGCAGCATGATCTCGCTTCCGGCGGAATTTACAAGGTTCTTATATAACTGGTTAGCGTCGGCAGGGTCCCTGATAATGTCTGGCGCGCCCCTTCCCACGGCGTTAGGCAATGCAGAGAAATGTGGAGCCCGCTGCTTATAAAATAATAAGGTAGAATTTTCTGTAAGATCATAGGCTTTCTAGAATAGATTTCAGGTGGCCAGGCAGCTCCGGAAGCTCACCCGAGTGGCTGACGTTGTTTTGCAGCACGTCCATGCCAATCCTGCGCACCTTCTGCATGCCTATCAGGGTGTCTATCGTCCGCTCGATTTCCTTTTGCGACAAGGTCCTTTTGAGTTTTTCCTTCAGCGCATTTTCAGAGTCGTACTTATCTATTGCGTATTGCATGAGGATCAGCTTGTCGTTCATAGGGAGGCTTGCCATCTTTATGACACATGGAGCAACGCTAATAAAGTTTCAACTATGTTTATCATCAAGAACCGGTTAGTTGCAGTCGTGTCCGACCCTGTTGCCCAGCTCAAGGAACTGCTTGCCAAAAACTGCAAGATCCAGAAGTTGCAACCTGCGGTCTTTGCATCAGATGCCGAAGTAAACGTTGTATTCGTCACGCTTGTCTGCCCTGACGGCGCGACATACGTGGTCAAGGCGTACAAAGAGGAGGCACGGGCCGTGAGGGAATTTATCAGGACAAATACGTAATGGCAATCTAGAATCTTGTTACACTAGGCTTGTTCAGAACGGAGTTCGGAATACCCATGGTTTGTTTGAATCGCCGCTGACTGATATTCTTGTTAACGCCGGGACCGCTCTTGTCTATATCAGTGGCCTGATCGGATTCGTGACGTGGCTGAAGCGAGCAAAAGTAAAGCGCAGGACCGCCATAGCCGAAGCTCAATAACTTTACAATTGTAAAGGTCCGTAATTAGATAACCGGCTGTCCAGATGTTTTCCAGTGACCGAGACAAAGAGAACAACGGTCAAGATAGGTGGCATGCATTGTGCGGGATGTGTTAACTCTATTCAAGGGCGCGTCTCGAACCAGCAGGGCTCGCTTGCCCTCATGCGCTGGACGTCACCAAAGCTACGGTAGCTTGATCGTGATTTCTTCACCCATTCCGATTGGCACGGTTACTGACTGGACGTCGCGCTTGCTTCGCACGTGACGAGCATATTTTTTCATCATAGGTCGATAATGCGGCGGAAACAGCATATTGTCTGCCGCGATTATGCCGCCTGCTCTGACAAGCGGTAGGACGAGATCAAAATATTTGATAATATTTTCCTTATCCGCATCAAGCAAAACAAAATCAAACTTTCCTTTTACCGTTCGCAGCACGTCAAGAGCAACACCACGCTTTATCACTATCAACTTGTCAACGCCGGCTTGCCTGAAATTATCCCTTGCGCGCTCTACCTTCAATGGATCTTCTTCTATTGTCATGATTTTACCTTTTTTGCCCACAGCATCTGCAAACCAGAGTGTAGAAAACCCTGCCGATGTGCCTATTTCCAATACTCGTTTACCCTTGATTGCCTTGAGGAGTATCGAGAAGAACACGCCGGTGTCAGCAGTTATTGCAAGCATTTCTTGGCCGGGCGCAATTCTTGCCTTGCCGTTCCTTTCAATGATTGACTGCCTATCTAGTCGTGATATTACACGCAAAACCCTGCTGTCCATTCAATTTTCGCTCTTTTGCTTTGAAAGCGACAAAAGGTTAACTTTTTCTGCCTCATCGTTTGCTTCCGTTACTGACTGCTGCTGTTTGTACAGCTGGTTCTTGCGGGTCTTCCAGCCTTCAATCGCAGCCCTGTGGTCGTCCGATATGTCTTTAGACAAGGCAAAATGGAAGCATGTTGGCCGGCTTTTAATCGTTGCAGATACCAACCTTTTTTAGATGTTTTCTTCCAAATGAATGTGCATGGAATTTGTCAAGGTCGAAGAGCCCCAAGTNNTACGAACTGTGCCAAGACGTGATTGATGTAGCCAAGTCGTACTCGGTACAGCTTGTCTATACGCTGGGCGCGTTCCATACCGACAGAAACTACGGAAAGAGCCCAAGGACCCTCGTCACCACCACTTCGCAAGAACTTACCGACCAAATAGCAAAGCTCGGGCTTGAATCCACACCGGGCTCATCACTGATAACCGGCTTTAACGGCCTGATACTTGGCTACGCAAAAAAGAACGATATGCAGGGCATCGGCCTGTACGCAGAGATCAGTGACCCGCAAATGCCCCAATACAGATCGGCGAAGAGCCTGTTGGTCTTGCTAGAAAAATTGACGTATCAGAAATTCGAGGGGAATGCAAGAGCTCGACGAGATCGCAAGCGCGATTGACAGCGAGCTTGACAGGATGAAAAGGTCCGGTGACCCGCTATACAAAAGATAATTATTTCATCTGTATTCCATGATCAAGTCTTTCCAGCTTGCGACATATCATTTTGAATGAGTCGATGATGTCCAGCTCTATAACGCCAGGTAGATGCTCGATGTTAGGAACATAGTTGCTGACGACGTACAGTTCTTGCACCCTTGTCTCAATCCTGATATTACTGCCCTTCAGGTCTTCTCCATCTGATCTGTTTATCACTTGAAGCGCGGCAGCGAGTTTCTTTTGCACATCTGTGTCAAGCGGATACCTGCCAGAGCGGATCGAGTCTTCGATCATCTTGCACAGCTCTGAAATTCTCATCCGCATTTTTGGATTTGCGGCCTGCTTAATCTATTTTTCCTGTGCAGAGAGAACAAATGCAAAACAAGCTATATCTAGATGTGAATCCGCCTACCCTATCTTCGCAAACAAGCTTTCACTTTCTTTTATTGGCCAGTCATAATAATTGTGCCAGAGACAAGCCATCGCAGACCACATGCTTTTTCCTCAAACCCACGCTCCAGTACGGTATACAATGCTTTTTCTATTACAATCTTGCGCAACCTGGTTAAAATATATCTCCGTTAACAAGCTGTGCTCTTTGTTTTACTCCTTGCCGTCCTGCTGTCGCAGGTTGCAATGATAGAGATATTGCCGTACGAAGGGTCCACCATGACGCTCCTGATAATAGCCGCGATTGCAGTGATTGCACTTGCATTCTTCAAGTTGATAGTACCCCTGATTATAGCTGCAATAATAGTAGTCGTGCTGATAATCTTGATATTTGGCGGCATTCCCGTCCCTTAGGCTTCATCTCCTGCCTTGGAGGGTGACGGCCCGGCCACCTTAAGCTGCTTTTTGTACATGGTTAGTATCTCTTCCGTAGAAGTGGCGTCCTCCGGCTTCTTGTCGTCGCGGATCTTGCCGGTGAATTTCGGGAAACGCAGCGCAAGTCCGTATCCTGGCCGCACAGCATTCAGCCCTGCCGTGTGCGACGGGCTTAACGTGATCTCGGAGGCAATGACTTCGATAACGATCTTGGGTTCAAACCAAACATCCATATCCATGCCTGTTTCGACACGAGCGTGCCGCTGGCTGATGACATGTTGCTCCAGCTCCTTATAGAACTGTTCGAGGTGCACGTCAGTAAAGCCTGTTCCTACTTTACTGACGCTCTGAAACATGTCTGCTTTTTCGTCATAGGCCGCCAAAAGAAGCGCGCCGTACTTGCCCGTGCGCCGGCCTCGCCCGTGTAGCGCGCCCACTATAACAAGGTCGAGAGTATCGGCAAGCTCACTCCTGTATTCCCGCTTCAGTTTGACCCACGCGTACTCCCTTGCGCCGGCGCGGTACGTGCTTGACATCTGCTTTATCATTACCCCTTCGCAGCCGTTTTCTATCGCGGTCGCCATGAACCGGTCAACCTCTTCCGGCTTGGTCGCGATAGTCTGCTCAATTAGCCGGACCTTGTTATTCTTGACTCCATCGATTATCTTTTTGAGAAGTTTCCTCCTTTCCACATAGGTCAAGTCTGTCTTACTCTTGCCGGCGGCGTACAGCACATCAAAAAAGTTCATCACGACAGGATAGTTCTCCATCGCTTCTTCGACGTCGTACTTGCGCCGGCGGTGCATCAATTCTTGAAAGGGCAGGTATTCTTCGGTCTGCGCGTTGATCGCGACCACCTCGCCCTCCAGTATAACTTCTGGCTTGATTGATTTGACGGCAGATGCGACGTCTGGGTAATGGCTAGTGATCTTTTCCAGCCTCCTTGAAAAGAGCTCGACCCTGTTCTTGCCCTTGTGCAACTGCACTCGCTCGCCGTCCAGTTTGTATTCTACTGCTGCCTTTCCTTCCATTCGCTCAAGTGCCTCTTCCGATGACCTGATGCGCTCGGCAAGCATCGGCCGTATGGGCTTGAACAGAGTTATTTTGATCGACCTGACCGCTTCAAGCCCCTTTATGGCGAGCAGTTTTGCGACTGTGCCAAGGTCGCTTGAAACATTATACGCGTTTTCAAGCACGTGTCTGTTTTTANNTCCTGCGAGCCCGGGCCCGCAGTCCGCGCCACCCTGTCAAACGTAGAATAAACTCGCTCGACGGTCATGCACTCTGAAAAGAGAGTTGACTGGCTTTTTGACTTCATCGCCTCGCCCGCAGCGTCGCCAAGGTCGCCAGTCTTTTGGTATATCCGTTCTATCTGGGACTGGTCCTTGCCTGAAGAGCTCGCGATGGCCCTGACGACCATTTTTTCTGCCACTCCAAGCTCTATCCCTTCATAGTCTGGATAGAGCTTGCCCTGGATTAGGTAGGTTACCTTGTCAATAATTGCAGGGGGCGTTTTTTTCAGAAGGGCCACAAGGTATTCAGTGAGCGCAAGCCTGCTGGACGTCTGCTCCATTTGTTCAAATGCCTCCACAACAGGTTTGAAGTCCAAGGCATTCCACCTCTACCTCTTGGGCGCTTAAAGTCTATCCCCCCAAAGAGGTGTGAGGTGGGCGTGCTCGCTTCGCTCGCACTGAAGTTTTCACATATTTCAGCCTTGAAATACAACCNNTCTTGCATCCGACAACTGAAGGCTCAACTCCGACATTCTAAGTAGATATGTAGATAGGTATTGGAGAGTATTTTGCCAAAAAATTGGGCCGCCGGCTGGCATCGTATTTCACGCTCAAAGTCTAATCACCAATTAATCAGGGCGGAATCAGGCTCAAATCAGGCTCAAATCAAGGGCTAATCGCAATTAATGTGATTAATTGATGATTACTCTTTGATTAATCGATGATTTTCATATTTTCTGACAGCATGCAGACTGACAGCATGCTGTCAACTATAGAAAAGTAGGGAATATCTAGTTCAGAAATTACAGGCTGCAAAACTTGGCTCGGGGGTACCGTGAAATACTTGATAATTAGGAAAAGTCAACAATTGATAATCAATGGAACCATACTATCCGGCTGGGTACACGCAGGAAGAGTTGCCAAGATATTTGGTGTCAAGAAGAATGACTCTGTCATACCTTCAATGCCGCAGCCACCGACAAGGCCGTTGTCGCCGATAGATGAATACGCCAGAGGGCAGATACAGGAGAGGAAAGAGGTCAGGAAACAAGCTGTCCAGCATTTAGCATAGCTCTCCCAGAAGGCAAAGTCCACGTCTAAAGAAGTAAGACATATTGGTCTTCGTATACCGGCTGAGCAAATGCCCGAATTGGAAGCCATGGCAAACGAGCTTCATGCATTGGGCAAGATTCCAGAAGCCACGGTCCCAGCTCTGATGAGATATAGCACGAGATTTTTCACTTATAACTATGCAAAATGGGTAGACCTACTCTCATCGAGTTGACGAGGCAACAGATCAAATCTGTACAGCGGCCTGCAGACCAAGTCAATGAGCTTAAAGTCTATCTGAATGAATATTAAAGGGGTGCAAGCTAGGAAGCAAAGACATGGGAGGCAACAAGAAAAAGCCGATTGGCTCTTCCGACAAGACTGTCCAGGTTGGGCCTGGAGGAGCAGAGATCAAGCTGGGTGCTGAGGAAAAGAAGAAGGCAAAGCCGCAACAGAGGCAAAAGCTTGCCGTGATGGTTGAAGAGCCCATAGGTTTGAAGGCCATACAGAGTATGAAGTCGATAACAACCCAAGCGCTTGCAAGGAACATTGGAGTAAAAATTTCTGTCGCCAGTGCTTTCATCAGATCTCTTGAGCAGAAGGGAGTGTTAACGTCTGTAGGCGGCTACAGCGGGCACAGGGTCTACCAGGCAGTCAAGCATTAGGCTTTTTTACAATCATTACGTCACCGGGCTGGCTTGACTCGAAGACTTCAATATTTCCGGTGATGACGCCAAGAGGGTTCATCGGCTGGACTGCAGCGTCTTGCACAAACACGCATATCGAACCATTTGAAGTAAGATATGCCACGTCGCCCCGACGAAAATGCGTCCTCTGCTTTTCCGCTCCAATGACAAGGCGGGTTTCAATGTAGACGAACTTGTCTGCGTATCGATGAACTCTATCCTGCAATGGAAGGCTCTTCATTAGCGCGTTCGACGTAAGTGGGGCCAGATGACGTACTAACTCGGCTGAAGCGAAACCCTTGTTCGCTATCTCAATAGTCAGCTTGAACCTGGAGACCGACCCGGCGCTGCCCGGCAACATCATGATTGATGCGTTTTTGATCTTATGAAAACGTTTCCCCTTAAGAGCAATGAGCACTCTGCACGATCGTGTAGAAAGGAGGAAGCTGACAGAGGCGGAGAAAGGTAGGGAGGCAACGCCGTGAAACATAAATACAAGATCATACATCATATTAGTGTCAGAATAATATAGCCCCAGTGTAGGTATTGATAAATTAGGGCAAACATTTAATTAGATATCTACTATTTTTCCAATTATTCTTGGTAGTGAAACATTCTTCAAAAAAACATGCTGCACCCAAAAAGCCTTCAACTGCCAAGGCTAAACCCAAGAAGGTTAGTGCCCCCAAAGCCTTGAAGAAGAACAAGAAGGGCGCTGCCTCCAGAAAGCAGGTGCAGGAAATAATCGCATCAAAAAAATCGTCGCGCCCTGCTGACGAGGTTGTCACTTATCTTGAAGTCGAGTACGAGCTGAGAGAGGTCCCGGCGCAGGGCAGCAAGGTACTCATAGGCCCACCGTGGCTCACGCGATTTGAGCGTGCCAGAATAACCGGCTCCAGATCGCTACAGCTGTCACTTGGTGCACCGCCTCTTATCAAGGTGCCTGAACAGGCCAAAAGCTCGATCATGTTAGCAGTAGAAGAAATAGACCGCAAGGCCCTTCCGATCTCTATAAGGCGCGTACTGCCAAATGGCATGTTCCAGGACATCCCAATAGATTGGATGAAGTAGCTAATTCTAACGGAAGACGACATTATCAATGATATCATCAATTGGAGAGGAAAGTAGCATTCTAGCATTTTGCTATGTCAGCGCACCACAAGCTTTTCTAGCGGCCCTCAGCCGGCCATAAGGG
>DAOL01000011.1 GCA_002501845.1 Nitrososphaera sp. UBA217 | reverse complement strand
GTAATGCTCGTGTCGTTGCTTGCAGCACTGGTTGCCTCGTTTTGCGCTTCACTGGTTGTGGATATTTCGCCAGTGTCAAAGATCAAAGCAGCGATAGAACCCTTGGCAGAGAATGTTCCTTCCCCTGTGGCATTTGCGGTACTTGTTGTATTTGATGTCGAGGCGGTATTCTTGGCACTGCTGGGGCCGATCGAGTCCGATGGCGGTATATATTGCGCAACTGCTGGTGCAAGACTAAACGCCGCGGCGAAAAGTCCGGCAACCAGCACCAACGCGACCGCTATAGGTGCTTTTTTCATCGCAAAGAGCGTGCAGAAATGAATTTTAACGATTTTATCTATTAACTAGAGAAATAAGCTAAGGTGTCTGAATCATCTAGAATTGGACTGTAGAATCTTCTAATCTGGGGTTACTGCGTGAGGTCAATTATGCTTCTTCTGATAATCAGTTTTGCCTCAGGCGAAACATCGTACTGTTCTAGAACAGTGCCGGGGTCCTTGATTAGCTCGTTCCTGAATTCTGGCTCGCTGGCAGCCCTAAGCAAAATCTCGCTTATGACCTCAGCTTCCTTGCGCTGTCGAGACTCCAAGTGTATCAGCACGAAAGCAAAAACTTGTATATAATCTTAATGCACGATTTGTATATCACAGAGAGCAAATGGAAAAGTAAAGTAATCTTGACTTTGTGTTATAAAGCAACCAAAAACTTGTTCTGTTGATTGTCCGCCGGAATCGAGTTTGTAGGAGACCTAGGTTATCTACTTTTGGTATGCTCGGCTGTGGGGGCGCTTGCATACATTCTTAGGCAGCCGATGGTCCTCGGATTTCTTGTCGCAGGCATTCTGATAGGCCCATTTGGACCGTTTGGCCTCATCAAGGACACCGCTATGCTAAACAACTTTTCCGATATAGCGATCGTCCTCTTGCTCTTTGGAGTCGGCCTTACCTTCCCTCTGGGGCAGCTGCGCGCAATAGGCAGGATCGGCACCGGCATTGCAGTAATCGAAGTTCTCGTAATGTTGACCTTAGGCTTTGCAGTCGGGAGTGCTCTTGGCTGGTCATTATACGACGCCATGTTCCTAGCCGCAGCCCTCTCTATCAGCTCGACAGCGATAATCGTCAAGGTCCTCGAAGACATGGGCAAGATCGAGAGCTCGTCGTCGATCCTAATGATAGGCATACTTGTTATCGAAGATCTCGTCGCAATCCTGATAATAAGCGCGATGCACTCAGGAGTCGTCAGCGGCTCGTTCGCATTCACCGACATCCTTGTAACGATGGGGGAAATAGGCCTCTTTGTCGGTGGCACGATAGGCGCAGGTGTCCTCGTTATGCCTAGGATATTCGCCCTAATCGCCAAGCTGGAACGCTACGAGATAACGATCATGTTCGCTTTGGGGACGGCGTTCGGACTTGCATTCCTCTCGTACGAGCTCGGGTTCTCGGCTGCCACCGGTGCCTTTCTGGCAGGCGTCATTATTGCCGGCAGCAAGTTCTCGGAGCAGATATCTGTCATGATCTCGCCCACAAGAGAAATTTTCACGGCAATATTCTTTGTCACGATAGGCGCGCTGATGGATCTCTCACTGATCTCATCCTACTGGGTACCGGTAGCAATCATTACTCTCGTAACGGTCTTCGGCAAGATCGGCGGCGTATATGCCGGAGTCCGGCTTTTTGGCTTTGAAAAACAATTTGCAATAGGAATCGGCCTAAGCATGGCCCAACTGGGCGAGTTTTCTTTCATTGTGCTGAAAACCGGTCAGGATCTTGGAGTCATTAGCAGCATGCTCTTTCCGATAATAGGGATGGCCGTTGCTCTGACGACATTCATAGGCCCCATGCTTGTAAAGCTGGGAAGCCGAGTAGTTGCCGTGTACGAGTAGTTTTGTCAGACGCCAACTTCAGGGAATGAGGACTGCTTGACGCCAAGTTCGCCCTGCAGTGTCTTGATCTTTCTTGCGTACTCCGTCATCTTTGTCTTGTCGTTTTGCACTTTCGCAATTTTGTAGCCCTTCCATGCTTTCTTCAACGCTCCCCATGTCTGGCCGGTTGTGAATTTGCCCCGAGCACTCATGCTGAGAGCAATTACGAATACTAGGATATAATATTTGTTGTCTCAAGTTTGCACTTGCGTCCGCAACAACCGTTCTGACGTCGTGCAAACCTAACAGCAAGATTCAAATCAAAAAATAAAAACAGAAAAAAGGGAGGATTCCCTCAACCGGTTACGTACGCCCTCTCTCCATGCTGTGCGAGGTCGAGGCCTATCTCTTCTTCCTTTGGAGTGACCCTGATGCCGCCAGGCCACACTGCGTCCATTATCTTGATAACGACTGCAGTGATGCCCAATGACCATGCGACTGCGGCGAACGCTCCGACTGCATTTTGTTGGAATGCTGCCGTAGTGCCGGCAGCGTTTGTACCAAACCATCCGCCACCAAAAGCTGCGCCATCGTGACCCCAAGGAGTAAACCTATGTTCCGCGAGAATGCCTGTCAGCAATGCTCCTACAAGACCACCAATTCCGTGTACTCCCCATGTATCAAGTGCATCGTCCCACTTTCGCCTGTTCTTGAACATAACGGCCGCATAGCAGACAATCGAGACTAGAATGCCTATGATAATCGCGGACATTGGCGACACGAAGCCAGACGCAGGCGTGATGGCCACAAGTCCAGCCACCGCACCGGAGGCTGCGCCGACTGTAGACGGCCTTCCGGTGTGTCCCCACGATATAAGGGCCCAAGTTACTGCTGCCATGCCTGTAGCGACCTGGGTTGCAATGAATGCGCTTGTTGCGTTTGACGCTGCTGCGGCTGCCGAACCCGCGTTGAAGCCGAACCAGCCAGTCCACAGTAACGCTGCACCTAGCACAACAAGCGAAATGTTGTGTGGTTCCATCGGGACCTTGCCGTATCCCAGCCTGCGTCCAAGCATGAGGGCAATTACAAGGCCTGACCAGCCTGACGTAATGTGGATGACTGTTCCGCCTGCAAAGTCTAAAGCGCCATAAGCTCCGCCCCAACCAAAGCCAGAGTATCCCGGATTCTTGCCATAGTTATCAGGACCACTGATGGACCATGTCCAGTGAGCTGCGAAGTCATAAACGAATGTTGCCCAGATAACTATGAATACAATGAACGCGCTGAACTTCATCCTCTCTGCCAATGCAGCTACAATCAGTGCGGGTGTGATGATGGCGAACATCATCTGGAATATCATATAGGTCCCATGCGGTATTGTATTTAGCAACGTCGTCGCGCCTGGATAAATTGGGTAGTTTGTTATACTTCCGCCATCTATTCCACCATACGCTAGCGAAGGCGCGTCGTGCGTGACGTGGTTCAGCCCAATCCAATCCAGAGTTCCAATGAAGCCGAATCCTCCTGCATCAGGGCCAAAGGCAAGGCTGTATCCCCAAAGAACGTATTGAATGGCGATTACTCCGGTTGTTATGAAAACCATGTGGAGAGTGTTTACTGCGTTCTTTTGTCTTGCCAGTCCTCCATAGAATATCGCCAAGCCGGCTGGAGTCATCATAAGTACAAGTGCGGACGATGTCAGCATCCATGAGTTGTCACCTGTATCGAATTTGCAGGGAATTAGTTGGTCCGTTTCGTTGCCGTCTGCGTCGGTCGGGTGTATGAATTGTCCCTTTTCATCTACTTGGTAGCAGTTGTATCGGGCCTCTGGGTCATTTGCGGTGTAGGCAAATGCGTTGCTCGAAAGAGCACCAACAATCATAAGGCCTACTATAGCAATGCTGCCCAGCAAAGTGATCCTGCTGCTACAAAGAGTTTTCACTTTACCGTCTGCCATAGGTGTGAAGGCTAGGAAGTTCGAATAAAAGCGTTTAGCTTAATTTTTTCCAATCCAGCAGTATTTTGGCATGTTGAGAAATGGAACATAATAACGTAAAAGGAAAATTTTATGATAATGAACCTTGTTAGCTTATTTTTAAACTTAACCTTATCTGATTGACATAAATATATGGCGGCTACTTGGGAGATACAAGTGGCAGCCAGCATCGAATCCCTGATCGAGGACTGGAAAAGCAGCGTCGTCAAAGACATCACGTCATCTGACGACACAGATAAGCTGACCGACTACGCATTGCACCTCTCAAGGATTCTAGCCTACCCCGGTCTTGACGTCTCAGCTATCCTTTCGATGATAGATTCAATGGGGCACGAGGTAGTGCAGATGGTCAAAAAGGACCTCGCCACGCCGCGTAGGCCCACGCAGATAATAGACAAGATAAACGACTACCTTTTCAACATGCACAAGTTCAAAGCAAATATCGACGATTATTACAACCCGCTGAACAGCTATCTCAATGTCGTCATTGAGCGCAAGACGGGAATCCCCATTACGCTTGCAATACTTTACCTGCGCATCGCCCGCGCAGTGAATTTTAAGATGGAGCCAGTGAATTTCCCCAGCCACTTTTTGATTAAGCATGTGCTTGAAGACAACAGTGGCGAGATAATTGTTGACCCCTTTAATGGCGGCAGGATAATGGACGACTATTCGTTGAAAACTCTACTGGACCAGACTTACCCGCGGCAGGACATACCGCTCACCCATGCGCTCGTGAAAAAGGCGACGCCAGTGCAAGTGATAATTAGGATGCTGAACAACCTGAAGGGGAGCTTGTACGAAGCCCAAGACATTGAAAAGTACACCATTGCAAATGAAATGGTACTTGCCATTGACCGGTACAATCCAGACGCGATAAGAGACAAGGGCATAATGCTTTTGAAAAAGGGCGACTCGGCAGAGGCTCTGAAGGTTCTGAATTCATATCTGGTGTTTTTTTCG
>DAOL01000015.1 GCA_002501845.1 Nitrososphaera sp. UBA217 | reverse complement strand
TGAGATCTTGCCTTGAGCCACTGCCCGACCTTTGGCAGAACGTTGTTCTGAGAGTAAAGACTTGCGATCAGTCCCACATGGCCGGTGTGAAACCTCATGAGGCGCTTGTCGGTGCTTGATACGACATCATTAAGGGGTGCGCTGCACTGTGGCGAGACAAGGTGATCTTCGTCTGCGACGATATTGAGCAGCGGCACCTTGATCCTTGACAGGTCAATCAGTTCGCTGCCAAGCTTTAGCTCGTTTTTCACAAACAGGTTCTTCTGGTAAATGTCGCCTATCCACTGCCTAAACGTCTCGCCTGCTATTGGCGGCGTGTCGTAGAGCCACTTTTCGATGCGCAAAAAGTTGCCAACAAATTGGTCGTTGTCTATATTCTGAACCAAATTGAAGTACTTGTTGACGCCCTGCTTGAACGGCTTGAGTGCAGAATAGCACGCATACAGCTGCTCGGCGGGCAGGTTGCCGATAATATTTACCATCTTGTTCACATCCATATTCTTTGCAAGGTTACCGATAACCGTAGTGTCTTTCTCGGTGTCCACGACAGGCGCAATGACTGCAAGGTTCCTTACTTTTTCCTGATGCAATGTGGTATACATTGTAGACATGGTTGCGCCCATGCAGTAGCCATGCAGGGTCAACTTGTCCACCTTGGTCTTCTTTAGAACTGTGTTGACACAGTCGTCGATATAGCAGTTGACATAATCGTCAAACGATACGTACTTGTCTGCGGCCGTCGGAGGCTTCCAGTCAATCAGATAGACATCAAAGCCTTGACTCAGCAGGCTGCGAACCCAGCTCTTGTCAGACTGAAGATCAAGGACATAAGATCTATTGATAAGGGCATAAACTACAAGTATCGGCGTCTTGGCAGTCTTGGCGACCATTTGTTGATAATGCAAGAGCCTATACGCCCTTGTCTCTTCCAAAACTTCGTGAGGAGTCTGGCCAACCTCGATATCACCGGCTGCATGAAGAATGTTCTTCGCCTTTTCCAGCTTGCGGTATGTCTCCTTTACCTCTTCAGCGACGGTCGGCTCTTTCTTTGCTTCCTTCGCCTGCTCAGCTGGCGGCTGGACTTCATGCGTCTGGTCAGGTCGCAGCTCTTGCTTGGTCATATTTTATCTCTAAACTCCTTTTCAGATCACGGACGCCCCTTTTCAGCTCAGCCACATCTTTCAAAATGTCGTCAACCTCGCTCCTTGTCGGGAGATTGAGCGCCTTGAAGTTCTTTTCTGCAATGTCCTGAACTGCCTTTGACACGTCCAGCTGGCTGCTGAACAGCCTGCCGTAGACGCCGGAGAATTCCGGCGAAGCAAACAGCTCTGTGAAGGCGTCTTCAAACGCCTCTATTGCTGCGCGCCTGTAATTTTCAAAATCATCCCTTGAAGTCAACTGCTTTGGAGCTCGCTCCATCGTTTCCTTGATCGCCCTCGTGTAGGCTGTGTTCACGAGCAACCAGTAGCCGTCCATGTTGGCCTTGAGCTCCGCCATCACCTTTCCCAAAGTGACAAAGTCGTTGGCGTACGAGCTGACATCTTTTGAAAAAGCGTACATAGGGCCAATGGTCGGAAGCTTCATGACATCGGTCCAAAAGCTAAACATCTTGTCCATCTGTTCCTGGGTAAGACCCAGTAAGTCCTTGTTATTTTCGGCCATCAAACTTCACTTGGATAACACTTGTAAAAGTCGTCGGCTGGCTATTATAGTTTCTTGGTATGGAATTTACACTAATTATGTAATAATAATATGAATTCTATATTCTTAATTGCATAATTAACAATCATTGGAATTGGAAAATGGAATAATGGTCAGGTGCGGTCGACTATTGGCCGTCACTCCTAAAGAACAGCATCCAATAAACATTTTATAAAGGATCGGGTCGCCTTTCTGCTGCCGTGCAAACTGTTGGCAAAACGGTTTTCCGAGCGGGCTCGTAGCTCAGCATGGATAGAGCGCCTGCCTTCTAAATTCTATTGAAGAGAGCCGGAAGTCGTGGGATCGAAGCCCACCGGGCCCGCTTTTCCAAGCAAGGCAAACGCGCCACCTGCCGCATACGCGATTGCGATCAAAATCCTTGACAGCATCACTGCGATGTCCTGGTGAGTTACAAAAAGCGAGCTGTCTATAATGGTTGCGACCGGTACTGCGACTAGCGAAACCGCCGCGACTATCAGCTGCTCGCGGTTATCCGCATTGCTATACCTTTTGATCATCAAATAAGTCGACAGGTTACCGAGCCCGATGCCAAGCAGGATAAGGTACTGGTAGAATGACGGAAAGGCGGCTATCGCTGCAAACGGTCCTGCCCAGCAAATGCCGTTGAGCGCCTTTGCCCCAGCTGACCATTTTGTACTTGTCTTTATCCTGCCCCGTATTGCTGGGGCGGCCTTGCGGAACTTTGCAGCGCCGGTGCCAAACACCACACCAAAACTTCCAAGCCAAACGATGGCGTAGTAGTAGATCGGAAGGTTGTTGATATATGCAAGCTCACTTATGACGGAAGCTGCACCAACTGCTATCGATACGCATACAAAGAGAAATCCGAAAGCTCGACGCGTCTCTACTGGATCGCGCAACAATACAGGTGGCTGCGAAAGCTAATTTAAACCAAAAGTAGGAACGATTACTTGGTCTTGCCGCTTACCTTTGTCCATTTGGCTATCGCGCCGGCCGCCGTGACCCACTCTGTGACAGAGAAATAGACTGGTACGTTTGCATCTTCGATTCGTTCGGATATCTTTTTCGTGAACGGGCCTCCCATCGCTCCAATCAGTATTGGCTTTTTCCTTTGCTTCTGAAACGACGCAAGCACATCAACAATTGTCTCTTCAAGCGGGTCGTCTTGGAAGACGAACCACGGCATGACGATGTCAACGTTCGGGTCGTCCATGAATGTCTGTATGGCAAACCTGTAGTCGTCTGCGTTTGCAGAGCCGGTGATATCGCACGGGTTACCGCTCTGGATTACGTAGGTCGGCGGATAGTGATCCATGAGCGATTTCTTGCTCTGCTCGGTCAGCTCTGCCATTTGCAATCCGAGCCTTTCAAACTGGTCTATCGCCGCAATGATAGGTCCCGCGCCGTTCGTGACCATTGCGACCCTGCCCCCGTTTGGCACCGGCTGCCATGTGAGTGCCTTGAGCGCCGCTGTCAGCTCTTCATAGCTATCAACTGAAATGATACCCGCTT
>DAOL01000019.1:10354-12851 GCA_002501845.1 Nitrososphaera sp. UBA217 | reverse complement strand
ACCGTCTCGCATATGTAGGCCTTGGCGGCACTGCAGTGGGCACTGGCGCCAACGCCCCGAAGGGCTATAGGCGGCTTGCGATCAAGAACTTATCAAGAATTTCCGGACTTGACCTGAAGCCGTCTGACAACATGTTTTACTCACTACAGAGCAAGTTTGACGTCTCTAACTGTTCCTCAACTCTTCGCAACCTTGCGATAGAGCTTAACAAGATGGCAAACGACATCCGGCTCATGGCTTCGGGCCCTNNGGCATTGAAGCAAACAGGGACAAGCTGGAATCTTACTTAGAGAAAAGCCCGGTGCTGGTTACGCTGCTGAACCCATACATCGGATACCTAAAGGCAGCCGAAATATACAAAGAGTCGCTCAAGACCAACAAGAGCATACGCGAGCTGGTCCTTAACAAGAAGCTGATGACAAAGCAGCAGCTTGACAAAGCGCTGTCAAAGAAAAGCATGCTTGGAAGTTAGTTGGCCTTTTTCACAAAACGACGCGCGGCTACCAGCGCGTATATGGTTGCGCCTATCAGTGCAGCTTGCAGACGTAGCCGCCTATCATCAACACTCCCGCGTTGAGCGGCATCGCGCTTTTGTTTGTTACAATTTCAATTAAACATTGCTAACTATTAATAACGAACGTGCGATACTCTCACGATATGAAGGCCGCACGGATCGTAAAGACAAAGGAGCCGCTTGAAATCAAGGACGTCAGTGTTCCAAGGCCAAAAAACGATCAAGTCCTTGTAAGGGTTGAAAGTGCAGGCGTATGTCACAGTGATCTGCACCTGTGGGAAGGCGGTTACGCCGGACCGCAGGGCGTGTTTATGAAGGTTGAAGACCGCGGAGTAAAGTTTCCGCTTACTCCCGGCCATGAAATTTCCGGCGCGATTGAAGAAATGGGCGAATCGGTCACCGGCTTTTCAAAGGGCGATAAAGTATTGGTCTACCCCTGGATAGGCGAAGGCACGTGTCCTGCTTGCCGTATTGGCGAGGAAAACATCTGCGACGCTCCGCGCAGCATTGGCGTCTACCAAGACGGTGGCTACTCCGAGCTGGTGCTTGTACCAAGCCACAAGTACCTTGTAAAGCTCCAGGGACTAGANNCTTGGCGCTGATGAAACAATCAACTCTGGGGCCGGCGACTCCGTCAAGGGGGTCAAGGACATTACCAACAATCTCGGCGCAGAGGCAGTCATTGACTTTGTGAACAACGCCAAGACAGCGCCAAACTCTGTAAACATGCTGAGGAAGAGGGGCAGACTGGTAATGGTCGGGCTGTTCGGAGGGTCGCTCGAGCTGAACCTTCCGCTTGTGCCGCTGCGCGCATTTACCCTTACTGGCGCTTACACCGGCAAGTTCGCTGACCTAGTTGAACTGGTGGCCCTTGCGAGAATGAACATGCTACAGTCAGTGGTGTCCAGAAAGTTCACGCTGGATCAGACAAACAGCGCGCTGCAAGAGTTAAAGTCTGGCAAGATAATTGGAAGGGCTGTAATCAATCCTTAGACGGATACAGCTCACCTGTCCAGCTTGTAAAATGCGTTCCACACCCTTACGCCGTCGTTTTGCTTTATGTCTTCGAGGAGCGATATGTATCCGGGACCCGCCGCCTTTTCCAAGAGCTTCTTGATAGGCTCTTCTCCCTTGAACATCCAGACCCACTCGTCGTACACGCTGCGTGGCTCAGAGAATAGCATCGCAAATGGGCTATGGCCCCTCCTTTTCATGAAGTAGTACTCGGCCATGCTAAGAAAACCTGGACCAAACACAGCGTCTCCTGCCTCGATGAACTTTCTCCTTGTCGACTTGTAGACGTCAAGTGCGACTTCGGCGCTCTGTGCGTCCATGCGCGGAACTGACGCAGCTTTGTTATTAACATGCTCGCATGTTTTTTATTCTACATACTTCTAGCTTAGACGCGTGCTAATCTACGCTTTAGCTTCGGATTACCGAGCTAATTACTTATTCGACCAACAGTTTGCTTGTAATATCTTTCACTACTACAGACTTGATGTTAACGAATTCCCTGATTCCAAACTCCGATAATTCTCTGCCGATGCCAGATTTCTTGATGCCACCAAATGGGAGCCTTGGATCAGACTTGACCATTTCATTTACAGACACTATTCCGCTTTCGATCTGCCGCGCCAATTTTATGCCGCGCTCGATGTTATTCGTCCATATGCTTGCACCAAGGCCGAATTCCGAGTCGTTGGCTTCCCTTATCGCTTCCTCTTCGCTGTTCACCACTATTACTGGGGCGGCTGGGCCAAAGACCTCTTCCTTCACTATCTCCATTTCGTGGTTGACGTTTGAAATTATCGTGGGTTCGTAGAAGAATCCCTCGCGCCTGATAGGCTGGCCGCCTGTAAGAATCCTGCCGCCTTTGCCCCTTGCGTCCTCTACCTGCTTGGCAAGTGCCTGCCTCTGGCTGTCCCTGACTAGCGGCCCAACCGTGGTCTTGGAGTCAAGCGGGTCTCCCACTACCTCGGCCTG
>DAOL01000019.1:9383-10178 GCA_002501845.1 Nitrososphaera sp. UBA217 | reverse complement strand
CAGGCAACTACTCCAAGCGGTTCAAACGACACAAAGCTCTTGCGAAATTCAGTCGGGATAATTTCGTCGCGCAAAAACACTTCTGCACGCTCTGCGTAATAGTCGCATACCCACGCGCACTTCTCGATCTCTGCAAGGGACTGCCTAACCGGCTTGCCCATCTCTTCGGTGACCAACCTAGCGTACTCTTCTCTGTTCTTCCTCATCACCCGGCCAAGCCTGCGCATGTATTCAGCGCGCTCTGCCAGATCAAGTTTTTTCCATTTCGAAAACGCCTCCCTTGCGGCCTTGACCTTTCTGTTGACTTGTTCGGGGCTTTCATTATCATAGGCCGCGATGGCCTTCCCGGTTGAAGGATTGATTGTTTCGATCTTGGGCATGAGAGAATTACTGCACTTCCATACTAATAAGCAAGACCAAAAAAGTCCCGCGGGCAGGATTTGCCCCAAAATGGCTTTTCGCCATTTTGTTTGAGCCTGCGACTCTTCGGTCACTGCATTGTGCGCCCGATAGGCTGCTTCACGCGGTCAGCTACTGAGAAGCCGACATCTACAGCCGAAAGCTCTACCAGGCTGAGCTACCGCGGGACATTTCCGTTTGTTGCTAGAATGCTATATAATTGTGGCGTCATAGGTATTTTGATACTTCAAGAGCAAAGTATGAAATGATCCTGTCTGCGCCGGCTCTTTTTATTGACGCGATTGAGCAGACTTTCCATTCTTCCTCGTCAACCAGTCCAATCGTCGATGCTGCCTTTATCATGGCGTACTCGCCGCTCACGTTCTGCACTGCGAT
>DAOL01000019.1:2920-9193 GCA_002501845.1 Nitrososphaera sp. UBA217 | reverse complement strand
ACCGCCCGCTGCACAACCCCCTTCCTGTCTGAAGCAGACAAGCCGGTCCGGTCCCTTGTTTTTGGTATGCCAAAAATGATGACTGACGGGATGCCGCTGTCAACTATTTCCTGCACACGTTGAACTATTTTCTCAACTGGCGTCACGGTCATGCCGGGCATCGACTCTATCTTGCCTGGCTTGTCTGAAACAAATATAGGTAATACGAGATGGCTCTTGCGCAGACTCGCTGCCGCGAATATTTCCCTATATCTTTCTTCATAGTCACGCTGGAGTTGCTGCAAAGGTTGTTACTGGTTGGCGCGCCCCCTATGAATATATGTTTTCAATGGATGAAAAATCAACCACAAAATTAATAAAATATTCCAATACCAGAAGTGATATGCGCAGGATAACTGTGGGGATCCCGGCCTACAACGAAGAGCGAAACATAGTCAACCTCCTTCGGTCGCTTGAAGGCCAATGGCCCCTGATCACTGAAGTGATTGTTTCGGACTCTTCTTCTGACAGAACAACTGCGCTTGTGCGCGACTTTGCTCGGAGGTCGTCGCTTGGCATTACCCTTTTGCATCACCGAATAAGGAAGGGAGCGGCCGAGGCGTGGAATGAGATTCTCCATCAGGCGACAGGAGATGTAATCGTGCTTTATGACGCAGACACCATACCGCACCCGTCGTGCACAGAGAAGCTCGCGTCGCGCGTTTTGGAAAACGTAGCCCTGTGTGCGTCAAACTCCCAGCCGGTCCAGGCCACAGGCATTGCAGGCAGGGCGTCTGTGTTCATTTCAAACTGGCTCACGTCTGTAAGGAGGTTAGGGCTGTCGCAATACACTGTGATGGGCAGGGCGCTTGCGATCGATGCAGCAGCCGCCAGACGAATCCGAATCCCATCAGACACCATAGCGATCGATCTTTATCTGCAATGCAAGGTCCTTGAAATGGGATTTGATGTTGCCTACAACGATGACGCGATCGTTTATTTCAAGCCCCCTGGGAGCATGAAGGACCTCGCGTCACAGGTGATGAGGGCGATGAATGGTCACAACCAGATAAAGAACCAAGTGTCCCCGCTAGACATTTCTCTGCCGCCTCACTTGGCGTTTGCACAGACGCTAAAAAATGCGGCCATGGATCCGCGCGGCGCCATCTCGACAATGATAGGCTACTCTCTGATGGCATACTACAAGTGGAAGCTGCAGAACACCGACTCAGCGAAGTGGCACATGGCAGACAGCTCAAAAGAAATAGACTACCAGCAGTTAAAGGCCAGATTCTGATTCACACACTTTTTTATAACCGCAGCTGCTGTAACGAAGCAAGCAGGGTCATGTCAGACACAGATAGACGACTTGAAACGATAAGCAGCAATGGGGTACAGTGGATAAATTTGCAAAAACCGAGCTTTGCGGACATGAGCACGCTTGGGCAAAAGTACCCATTCCAGAGACTCAACCTCGAAGACTCTCTCTCAAAGATCCAGATCCCCAAGATTGACCGGTACGCGGATCACATTTTTATCATCCTACATTTTCCTACTCCCGACAAGGAGAAGGGCTTCCTCTTCAGCCAGCTTGCAGTCTTTATGGGCGCCGACTACCTTGTGACGATTCACCAGGGCGACTTGAAGCCGCTTGACGAACTGTTCAACATGTGTAAGAGTGACGAAAAGCAGCAGCAGATGATTATGGGCAAGTCATCAGGGTACTTGCTGCACAAGATAATCGATACGCTCGTAGACGATCTACTCCACATCCTGATGAAAGTTGTGGGCAACATTGACGACATAGAGGATAGTGTGTTTGACGAACGGATATCGATCCCGCGCCAGATCTCGCTTTTGCGGAGGGAGATTACAACACTTCGCAGGATTGTGATCCCACTCCGAAGGACAGTGATCGACATTTCCAAAGACGTGCAGCGCTTTTCCAAGGAGGATATGTCACTCTACTTTAAAGACGTGCTGGACCACATCGAAAAAGTGTATGAAGCGCTTGAAGAAGCAAAAGAGACGGTGGAGATTTACAAGGATACCGACTACATGCTGAGCCAGGAAAAGACTAACAAGATACTGGCGGTGCTCACGATCCTATTCACCCTGTCAATCCCGGCTACGGTTATCGCTGGATTTTACGGCATGAACGTCAACATTCCGGGCGGAATCGCTACCGGGCCTTGGGAGCAGATCGGGCCCTATACGACTCTAATATTTGTTCTAGTAATATCATCTATTTCTGCCCTACTCATGGTATTCTATTTTAGAAGGCTCGGCTGGATGGGACCTTCGATGTAACGGGAGAGACCTTGCAAATGGCATTTACCTAAGAGGATAAATACTGGCTACATTACCTTTTTTTAGCATTGGCGGGGATAGGCGGAGGGGGTATGCAGGGGTATGTGTGTACTCCCCACGAGAAACAGTCTGGCTCTCTGATCGAAAACTGGAAGAAAAGCGACAATGTCATCGACATTTACTTTGTCACTGCGACATTTTCCGACGAAAGCGTACCGTACTTTCCAAACAAGGCCAACCACTATACGCTCGCTTCTTTCAGTGACATGACAGGTATCCTTGACGACATCAAGAGCTACAACATGGACAGGCTGTCTTTCATGTTCAGCTTTTCAAGTCCGCTCTTTGAGCGCAGCGGCGACAAGCTCAACTATGTTTCGTTGTACTTTACCAAATACACAAACGGCGACCTTGCGTTAAGTGACCTTGCAAACGCGATTGCCCGGCGCGAAAAAGTAAAGAAGGCGAGTCTCGCGCAGATGCAGCTCTTGGCAAGCGAGCAACCAAAGTTCACCTTCCCTTACTCGAAGAACTTAGTGATACTTGAGGTAGAGGGCGAATCGACGCACCAGACAGACCAGAAATACTGCGAGCGTACAAGGCGTGATGTAGCAAGAAAAGGCATCGCGCTCAATAACCTTGTCAGCTTTTCCATCCTTGAAAAGTTGAAGTGAGCAGAAACGTTAAATATGCATCTTTTTCTTTAGCCTTTGATTCATGAGCAAGCCGATGGATCTTGGCGCACTCAAGGTTGGTTCATACATTGTCGTTGATGGCGAGCCGTGCAGAATTGTTTCGTATGATCACAGCAAGCCCGGCAAGCACGGGTCCGCCAAAGCAAGGATCACAGCAGTTGGGGTCTTTGACGGCAGGCCGCACCCATTCGTCGGCCCAGTGTCAGCCAAGGTTGAAGTGCCGCTGATAGACAAGCGCAGCGGCCAAATCATTTCAAAACAGGGAGACACCCTCCAAATAATGGATCTCGAAACGTTTGAGACCTTCGAGACGTCCTCCGTGGAAGACGAAATCAAAGATAAGCTTGCGGAGAGGGACATCCAAGGACGGGAGGTAGAGTACTGGAAGGTCCTTGATAGAATCAAGATAGTCAGGGTTAAGAGCTAAAAGTTCATACGATAGAACCGCTGATCATTTTCTGGATGCTGATGAGGTGAAGGAAGAGCCGACTGATCATCCTGGCTGATGAAGATTATGAGTCCTGAGGCATCCTGAATTTATTAATATCTCTTCAAATATTCCTCTGCACCTAATACAGTCAGCCAACGCGTATTCTTGACCTTGGATTTACGATTGTATTCAGGGTATTTCCAATGAGTATGAATGCTACTCCTGTCAGGGCTATCATGAATCCCGGAATCATCACCCACCACCAGAGGCCCCGGGCAGCGGCACCGGCAGAATTAGCATCGTGTAGAATCCTCCCCCATGTAGGAATAGTTGGATCTCCCAAACCCAGAAAACTCAGTGCAGCTTCTCCAAGTATTGCCGCAGGAACTGTTAGCGCTATACTAGCAAACGTAATAGGAAGGAGTTGGGGAATGATATGTCTAAATATTATCTTTGTATCTGATTCGCCCATCAGCTTTGCCGCTTCTACATATTGAAGATTTTTTATTTGTAGAGCCAGGCTTCGGCTTATCTTTGCCATGCCTACCCAGCCAAATAGAACCAAAAATCCTACAAACAAGAAAATACTACGACCTATAGAAACAGACAGAATTATTAAGAGGGGGAGAAACGGGAGGGAGTAGAAAATATCATTTATCCTCATCATGCCTTCATCAACGTGCCGACCCTTAAACCCAGCAAACACTCCATAGATAAGACCTATTAGAGTGGAAACAACTGCTACTACTAGACCTATAAAAAGTGCCACCGGAGCGCCCCATAGAATTCCAATAGAAAGGTCGCGACCAAGATCATCTGTTCCCATAGGCCCAAACACTTGTCCCCCGAGAATAAATTTAGCATCATTAACGGCGTCAGAATCACCAAAAAAATACAATGTTTCTGTAACTGTATATATCCCTTTTAACACTCGGCATTCTTGAGTGTCAGAAAATATCATTATCCGCGGCTTCGCCGCGTCAGCGCTGCACATGAATTCGCCAACATGACTTTTGAGACTTGCCTGCATGATGGCATCATCTGAAGTAACTCGTCTGGAGAAGGTAGCGCTGCTTGATTGAGGCGAGGGCAAGGTTGAATAATAGAGCTTAAAATCTTTACCATCAGGCCTTACAATATCGAGCTGCAAGATTGGCTGCTTGCTATAAGTCACGGTTGTATCTAAGATAATATTGCTCGGGTAGGATTCATAGTGATAATCGATTTTCCAGGAATAGGTTACAGCTTTGGTGCCNNGCATATATTGAAACCGAGATTAGGGCAAGTAGTATTGCTATTCCCGCTACTCCCCACTTTGAACGAAAAAGCTTTGAAGTTACTTCTCTTCTAGATAAAAGCTCGCTTGCAGTCAACTCTCAGAACCACTTCCATCTGAAACTTTGACTCTTGGATCAAGGTAGCCGTAAATCAAATCAACAATAAAGACTGTAATTACGAAAATCAATGTCGACAGATAGGTAATTCCTACGAGAACCGGGATATCGAGATTTCCAATGGCCTCGTAATAGAGCAGCCCCATTCCAGGCCAGCTGAAAACAGTTTCAGCCAGAATTGCGCCTCCAAAAGAACTAGCCAAACTTAAGGCCACCGAGGTAAAAATTGGAGGTGCAGCGTTCTTTAAGGCATGTGAATATAGAATTCTTCTTTCTCCAATACCCGCGGTTCTTTTAGCCCGTATAAAGTCCTCACCAAGGATAAGGATTACGAAGTATCTTACAGTAAATGACCAGGATCCAAAACCGATCAACACCAATGTGATCAGTGGTAGTGCCATGTGGTACAACAGATCGAAGACATAAATGGGATCTGTTGGAAGGGTCTGTGGAAGCGATATGGCAGGAAATAAACGAAGTGAAAATGCAAATAAAATAATCATAAGCATTCCGAGCCACCACGACGGAAAGCCGCTACTAAAGACGGCAAATGCTGAATTAATCTTATCCCATATTGACCCTTCTCTACCTGCAACAAAAGCGCCTAGGTAAATGCCTATTGCTGATGTTATTACAGTTGCAGTACCAAACAGAAGAACCGTCCTCGGCAGTCTCTCCAATATAATATCATGAATACTGGAAGAGCCTGAACTACTCTGATAGGTATTAGTAGTTCTACCCAGGTCAAGGGCCATCACTTTGAAAATGGTATTGTATATTCGCTTTGGCGAAAACCAAGGTTCGTCAAGACCTTGATTATGAATTTGCTCATCCATCAAGGTTGTAATCACTTTGTTGCGTTCAGCAGGAGACAAGGAGTTAAGTTTTGGATTTTGGTTTATTGTTTCTGTTACGCTATCCTTTATTGAACCTTTAAGTACTTTGTCAAAGGTAGGACCCAAAAGACCCACGGTAATAAAGAGTGTTGCGAATAACACAATGACTAGGTACAACGATCTCTTTAAGACAAAAGAATAGAATCCTTTCAATCCTCGCCGTGAGAGGGATNNGTGGCAGATATCGAAACAGCGAGAATGATCATTAAGAATTTAAATAATCTTACATCGGAAGAGGAAATTGTTTTTCTAGTGATAGTGTACGCTGCCATAGGGGGAGCGATGTATACAGAGCCTATCAAAGCACTAGCAGTTGCTCCTGCAAGGACCGCTCCTGTCTCGCCCCCGCCAACCAAATCATGAGCATTCTCCGATAGGGCCAGAATCCCAAATAATGGATACAACAATAACTTTACAGTCTGTTGAAGCCAGGGTTGTTCTCGCTCATAATCTGCAACCTGTGGGCTAAAGGAATAGTATATTGCATTGAAGGTCTGCATGAAAGCAGAACCCGATGCTGTTGCAAGGATATAATGTTCCCTAAAATTACGCAGATACTCAACCTGGGG
>DAOL01000019.1:774-2756 GCA_002501845.1 Nitrososphaera sp. UBA217 | reverse complement strand
GGATTTCCAAATTTGGAAGACCAGTAATTTTGTTCAAAAGGATACGAGTTATCTCTAAAGGCCTTTATCGTGGCAGTTTGACCCCCGGGATTGAAGCTATCGAGGTAGAACGGCCCATTACTTATCACAGCATTATTGTGATCTGTTATCCACTTGATGCTGGCATCATAGCGTTCTGCAGCTTGATCAGCATTGACAAGACCTTTTAATGCTGGTGGAACATAGCGTTCGTCTTTCATCTTCTGCAGCTCGGATTTAATTAATTGCACATGCTGTGGATTTACTAGGGAAAGCCAATCGACGCCCTTTTCAACTGCTCCGGTCCTTGAAAATGATAGCGCCCCCGAAGTAACCACTCGTTCTTGAGCAGCGGTAATCTCCCAAGGCTCTGTTGTCCAGATCGTCGCACTGCCTGCTATTTCCTTTTCATCAAAATGCCAAATATCGGCATAGGATTCTACTTTATCGTCGGATAAAAATCTAAGACCCTTAATTGTAGGCAGTACGGCAGAAATTAGCGGCGTGACTTCGGGGTCAACCGTTTTGTCTACGTTAACGGCGCTAGTAGTATTAGTTCCCCACTCAAAAGCAAAATAATAAGAGTACAAGAGGTCATTTTTGTCCATTGAAATGCCATTATGCCATTTTGAATAAAGTATGTTGTAGGTGACCTCACTCTTTGATAATTCATTACTGCCGGCTCCTTCCCATTTTGCTGCAGAAGGGTTCCATTTTTGCACGTCAGCCGGAACGCTAAGATGGTCGGTAGGTCCCTTTGTAGTTATTTGAGTCCAATTTTCTCGAACTGGTATGACTGTCCCCAAGTACGGGTGGTAAAGGGTAGCTGGATCTCCTATAGCAGAATATATTGTTAAGCTGTACGTATCTTTGAAGCCAGCAATATTGTTCCAGGAGCCTTGCGACAGTTGCCTTACCCCAACGTTCAAGTTATTTCTACTTGGCACTTCGGCGTTAATGAGCGAGAACCTGCTAGAAATACCTGCACCAAAATCATTTACCAAACCGTTAACCGCAGAAGAAGCAACATAAGGTTCTTTGGTTTGAGCAATGAATATTCTAACAGATTCTTGTATTCCCTGTGTCACAGCCTCTCTAACAAGGTCTGTCCGTTCATCTTTTGAGGTAAAATTGAGATTGACAAGCTTTTGTGTTATTTCGTCAAGTGTATTATTTGTGTACCCTTGCGGCATATTTCCAAACCAAGGAGCATACATTTGCGTCGGAAAAGCCGGATTATATGCCACGAAAGTTCCGGTGCCGGCATATCCCTCAGTATAGATCTGCCACTTCAGATCCTTCGGGTTAGATCCATAAACATCTAGCTGTGCTCTTGAAAGATCACCAAATATCTTTTCAACTTTGAAGCCGATCTTTTCAAGATCTGAGCTCAAAGCTTCGCCAATAGAATTTCGTCTAGGGTCATCGCTTCTGATGAATATCTTTATCGTTATGGGGTTTCCGTTGAATGTCCACTTGCCGTCTTGTCTAGTTGCTCCTCCCCTCTCAAGAGCATCGCTGATCATTTTTTCAGCAAGGGTAGGGTCGTGTCTAAAGCCAAACGATTCTACGATATCGGCTATATCCTGATACTCGGGTGAAGAAATTCCGAAAGGATCGACCATAGGAGTGGCCGATCCTTTCAGAATTTCGCCAACAACAAAATCACGATCGATAAGATAATTCATGGCATATCTGACCTCTTTGAGCTGGAATGGATTTAACACATTTTTGTCATTTGGCGTTGTCGGATTGAAGAGCAATCCAAAAGACCCCGCGTCCCTGTCATAGACCGTAAGCGCCGGATCCTTTCTTACTTCCGAAACAAGTTCGAGGGGCAATCGGTATAGGTACATGTCAATGTCCCCTGACTTGGCTGCCTTCAATGCAATGTTCTCATCAGAATATTGTATAAACTTGATATTATCAGCATTTGGACCTTTTACAATTGGTTGGGCATGTGC
>DAOL01000019.1:0-422 GCA_002501845.1 Nitrososphaera sp. UBA217 | reverse complement strand
TCCTCGCCTTGTCATGGATGTTCAGAGGTTCCATCACTAGATCCATCACGGTCATGCGAGGGTTAAGCGAAGAATATGGGTCTTGGTAGATCATGTGAACAGATGTTCTGAATTGTTTAAGTTGGTTTCCTTTGTATCGTGTAATATCAACTCCATCAAATCGAATGGAACCTTGGCCAGGATCGGGGTCAATAGCTCTCATAATAAGTCTGGCAACTGTGGTCTTTCCAGAACCTGACTCGCCGGCGAGCACAAGTACCTTTCCCCTGTCCAGCTCAAAGCTAACATTGTCTACGGCCTTGATAAAATCTAGTTTTCCGCCGAACGGCAAAAAACCTTTCTTAATCGGAAAAGACTTGCTGAGACTTCTTGCTTCTAAGAGTATACTCAATCAAACAGGATACAGATGCTTTATGATATAA
>DAOL01000061.1:3044-5921 GCA_002501845.1 Nitrososphaera sp. UBA217 | reverse complement strand
GCAATCTTGCCCCATGAAGCTGCAGTCAGCGATTGCCCTGGTTTTGGTACGTACGCCGAAAGCCACTGAAGCGAATCTTTGTAGCCGTTGATGTAAGGCATAATTTCCGTTGTAATGTTGGAGCCCGTTGCAAGGACACTCATGTCAAGCGAGCCCAGCTTCAGCGTGCCGGGGAAGACTTTGCCTTGGTCAACTACGAATACCGGAGCTATCCAGTCGCCACTTTCATCCTGCTTCTGGAAGTAAATTGTCATGTCAAATGGGGCGCCGTTGTTTGTATCGAGGTCTTGAATCCTATAAGTTACGTACGTGTCTTGCTTGGCGCCTTCGCCGACGTACCACTTGTCATCGGCGGCATAAGCGTAATAGGCACTTGAAAAGACGCTAAATGACGACAATGCCGCAATAATTGCCGTACTTGAAAGCAAGGTGCATAATACCAGTGAACAGGACATTGTCCTCCGCTTCCTCCCATGGAACCCTGACTTGCCACTATCGATTGCATCAGTCTTCACAGCATCTCAACCCTCTTTATTTTTGAGCCGCAACGCGGGCATTCCCTTGCCTTGTGATTTGCACCACATGCCATGCAGCTATATTCCATCTTGGGTGAGTCGTTCCGAACTATTCCTAATGGGCTGCCAGTCCTACCTATGGCACTTCTGAAATTCCGCCGCATAATGTACATAATGGCGACAAAGACGACAAAAGACAGTGGTAACGCAATGTAGAATGGGAGAAACATCAAAAGCACAAAATTAATTGCAAAAGACACGCCAATCCAGAAAAATTGCCGGATCATCCAAGTCCTTGTTATCGTTTTCATTGCTTTTTACCTCTAGTTCAATTTGGTTTCTGCAGGATATAACGAATGATTAACCTAGTTAATTGACCTTAATCCTGGTTATTTGCCACACAACTCCAAGTTTACGCATTAGACACTGTACGTCAAGTGATGTTGTCCACAATTTACAAAGGTTTTAAACTCCTTTGGTTGACATTTACTGTTATTGCCAGAGCCGTTTCTTGACGCCGCGAGAAAGCGCGTTTTGCTTTTCGATGGCGCGATGGGAACCGAGATCCAGCGCCTCAACCCCAAGCCGGAAGATTTCCCGGACGGCAAAGACGGATTTAATGACGGCCTCAACATCTCAAGACCCGAGTGGGTAATGCAGATCCACAGAAGCTACCTCAAGGCAGGAGCTGACTGCATCGAGACCAACACATTCGGCTCTAACAAGTTCAAGCTTGACGAATACGGGTACGGTGACAAGACCGTCGAGTTCAATAAGAAGGCAGCCCAGCTTGCGAGAGAAGTATGCAATGAGCTAAAGGACAGACCGAGCTATGTCATCGGCTCGATGGGGCCAACCGGATATCTGCCAAGCTCAAACGATCCCGACCTCGGGCAAAAGCCGCTTGACGAGATCCGCGAAGCGTTCATGCTGCAGGCTCAAGGCCTGATAATTGGGGGAGTAGACGCGCTACTGATAGAGACAAGCCAGGACATTCTCGAGGTCAAGTTGGCGATCGAAGCCTGCCATATGGCGATGGAAAAGGTGGGCAGCACAGTGCCGATAATTGCAAACGTTACGCTAGATCAATATGGCAAGATGCTGCTTGGAACGAGCGTGCAGGCCGCCTACACCACCGTAAGCGACATGAAGATCGACGCGTTCGGACTCAACTGCTCAACCGGTCCTGCCGAGATGGCGTCTAGCGTGAGGTGGCTGAGCGAGCAGGACCTCCCCATTCTGGTGATGCCAAATGCCGGCATGCCTCACAACGATGGCGGGCGTGCAGTCTACAAGATGTCTCCAAGAGAGATATCGGGCGAGCTGGCAAAATTTGTCGGCAAGTACGAGCACGTAAGAATGATCGGGGGATGCTGCGGCACAAACCCGCAACACATCGCAGAGTTGAGAAAAAACCTTGACAGCTCTAGTACCAGGTAGCTGCCTGTTCTTCTACTACAACCTTGTGCCTGCGCTGCTCTGAAGCAACGTCTTTGTAGAAATATTCAATTCCTATCTTGCCAAAACCTCTCATCCTTTTGATCCTGCCTTGGACTGTAAGACGCGTAATTGCAAACCTTACATCCTGCCTGTTGCCGATTAGGTGGTCTAGGTCTTTGCTCGTGACCTTGCCACTTTTGCCCCTGATTACAGCATACACTGTCTCTATCAGGCCTGCGGGGCCGTTCTTGAACTTGAATTGTTGAATCGTAGCCATGCTTCTTACTTGCCTTTTTATTATAAAACAGATAAGGTAGAATTTTCGGTATACTGTTTACTTTTTTTGACTTTCTGTATAGCAAATATAATGGCTTAATAAATAAAGCATCACTTGGTCCCACGGGTAAGTTCAGCTCTGAAGGCGGTAGACCTGAGGCAAGAGCCTCCGCCTCTAATAATAGGCGAGCGCCTTAATACCCAAGGGTCTAGGAGGGCAAAGGAGCTCGTCCTTGCTAACGATTTTGACGGGCTGGTGGGCCTTGCAAGGGCACAAGTAGAAGATGGGGCGCACTGCCTTGACGTGTGCGTGGCAACCACTGAGCGGTCGGATGAGCTCGAATTCATGACAAGGCTGGTGAAGCGCCTGAGCCTTGAGATAGACGCGCCGCTGGTCATCGACTCGACCGATCCCAAGGTTGTAGAAGCTGCTGCAAAGCAGATTCCCGGCAGGCCAATCGTCAATTCGATAAACTTGGAAGGCGACGGCTCGCGCTTCCACGCGCTGGCGCCCCTGATGGCAAAGTACGGGCTTCCGGCAATAGCGATGTGCATCGGCCCAAAGGGGATGGCGAAAACCGCGCAGGAAAAGCTGGATACCGCGCAGCTGCTTTACGATACTGGCAAGAAATACGGGCTGCAGGCA
>DAOL01000061.1:0-2971 GCA_002501845.1 Nitrososphaera sp. UBA217 | reverse complement strand
CCAAAAGGGTTGAAGTCGATCCGAGTTGGCCTGCTGACAAGCGCTCCTACTTCCGCATTGTCAACAGGCTAAAAGAGGGAATAGAAAACGATGTGGTACAAGCTATATCTGACCGCGTCAAGGGGGGCAAGCTGGTCCAGCAGGAGGGCAGGCTTGTACTAAAGGCGCCAACCAAAGAGACTGCACATGAGGCAGCGGTTGAAACGCTCAACGAGGTCTTGCTGCCTGCAATGAAGGATGTTGGAGACAAGTTTGGCGCTGGCGAGCTGATCCTGCCATTTGTACTAAAGTCAGCAGAGTGCATGAAGGCGGCAGTTGTCGAACTGGAGAAATATCTGATCAGGCAGGAAGGAGTGAGCAAGGGCAAGCTTGTGCTCTGCACAGTTTACGGCGACGTGCACGATATAGGCAAGAATCTGGTGAAAACAATTTTTGTGAATAACGGTTACACAGTCTATGACCTTGGCAAGCAGGTGCCGATGCAAAAGATCTTGGAGAAAATAAATGAAGTCAATGCGGATGCGGTAGGCCTGTCGGCGCTTTTGGTTTCGACGTCAAAGCAGATGCAGTATTTCATCGAGCATGCGCGACAGAACGACATGAAGGTGCCTGTGCTCTGCGGAGGGGCGGCCATCAACAGCAACTACATCAACAGGATAGCAAAAGCGGAAGGCATCTACGGGTCAGGAGTTTTCTTCTGCAAGACGGCATTTGACGGGCTGAAGGTGATGAACAAGTTGATGTCACCTGAGCGCAAGCAGTTTGTTGGCGAATGGCACCAAAAGCTGGAAAAATGGGACGAGCGGCAGACAATGGCTGTGGACCAGTCGAAGTTGCCTCATAGCAGCATAAAGCCGGAGGAGCCGCCAGTCCTACCTCACATTAACAAGCCAGTTAGGATCGAGCCCTCGCTGGTAAACCTCGACGAAGTGTGGAAATATCTCAACAGAAAGTCGCTCTTTGTGCTCCAGTGGGGAATGAGGGGCAAGGGCGACAGTGATCCGGACGCGCTAAAGCTGTTCAATGAATGGAAAGAGCGGGTGATAAAAGAAAAGTTGTTTGAGCCGCGCGCAGTCTATGGTTATTACAGGTGTCACAACCTGACGCCACACCAGGGAGGAACCGGCAGATTAGCAGTCGACNNGGCAACAGGGTTACAGAAATAATCGACAAATGGAACAAGAAAGACATGTACACCGATGCCTACTACCTGCACGGCCTCGCAGTCGAGACGGCAGAAGCAATGGCCGAGTGGATAAATGCGAAAATTCGCGACGAGTTAAAGATTGGAAGCAAACGCGGCTTACGCTACAGCTGGGGATACCCAAGCTGCCCGGACATCTCGCAGCACCACCTCGTGTGGCAGATACTTGATCCTGCGAAATCCGGCATGACGCTTACAGAGTCAGGCCAGATAGTGCCAGACCAGTCAACTGCTGCCTTAGTTGTACATCACCCCAAAGCGGAATATTTTGTTCTCTAAGTAAGGAACGGGCAACCAACCACGCCAGAAATTACTGCCATTCTTAAGTAGTCGCAAGTGTAGGTAAAGATGATGGAATCTGCGAGCGAAGTGGCCAAGCGAGAAATCCTCAGCTGGCCCGGCGTGACAGTGCACGATCATCGCTTTGGCGGTCTAGAATTTCGCGTCAACGGAAGAGAGATGGGACACATGCATGGTGACGAGCTAGCAGACTTGCCTCTCCCAAAAGACGTTGGCAAAAAGCTTATAGCTCAAGGGAAGGTCTCGCCACACCACTTTATCCCACAATCCGGCTGGATAAGCTATTACATCAACGGGGCACACGACGTTCCCGGCTTGATAGAACTGTTCCGGATACAGTATGAGCGCATGACAGGTTACAATAACAAAAAGAAATCTACCTCCATATCTTCAGCTCAAACTCTCTGATGTCAGATTGAAAGCCTTCGGCAAATAGGACTCCCTTGACGGTATGGACTACTTCCTTCGCGCTGGTTGCGCTTATAGCGACCTGGATCTTGCCGGTGCGCGCCTTCGCTCTGGAGGCCGGGCGGCTCTTCAGTCAAATTACGCAAAGCGAACTCATCCTGTTCGGGTGCTATCAACTTCCTACATTTCATGCTGGCGGCAGACGATCATCTTCTCAGATTTTCTTTGATAAGATTATATTATTACTAGGCTTACATTTTCACGATTGCACCTAAGAAGGGGTTACATCATGCTGATTGGTGGTGGGGCAGCTACGGTGATAAGTTTTGCTATATCTACTTATTTGCTACCTGAATACACTTATAGCATAAAGCCAAATGATCGACTAATCATACATCAATTCTTTCCCAATAATAGCTCACAAGGTCTGTATAGCATTTCGTTTCCATCTTTTGAGGGGCAACCCACTCTCAAAATTATGGACCCGTCAAATCAAACAATAGTTGAAAAAACTATCGTGCCTCCAATCNNGTATAGTTGAGATAGTATGGCAAAGCTTGAAGTTAGAAACATCAGCAAACAGTTTGTGGCGGGTAAGGGAGGAGATACAAAGCTTATCACTGCAGTCAGGGAAATCAACTTGTCAATCGATGATGGGCAGTTCGTCTGTTTGGTGGGGCCTTCGGGCTGCGGCAAGACGACGCTGCTAAACATTTTGGCAGGGCTTGATAAGCCCACTGAAGGCGAAGTGATCCTTGACGGTCACCCGGTGACCGAAACAGGCCCAGACAGGGTTATGGTTTTCCAGGAAAACGCGCTTTTTCCCTGGCTCAAGGTTGCGGATAACGTTGAATTTGGGTTGAAAATGGCTGGCGTTGAAAAGGACAAGAGGCACGAGCGGGCGATGCATTTCCTTGAGATGATGCAGCTGACCAAGTTTGCGAACGCCTACACCTACCAGCTTTCAGGTGGCATGAAGCAGAGGGTGGCAATAGCTAGGGCGCTTGCAATAGATCCTGAAGTACTTCTGATGGATGAGCCCTTTGCGGCACTTGATAG
>DAOL01000065.1:174-21155 GCA_002501845.1 Nitrososphaera sp. UBA217 | reverse complement strand
AAGTCTACTGACGTAATGACGGATCTATACAAGGCCTTCAGGCGCTAGAAGTGCAAGAGTGGGATTTGAAAACGTTGTGCGTACGCGGTGTCTAAGAATGATTTTCAGCATTTTCACCTAGATCCGTGGATACCCTCACATACAGAAACTTGTCAACACTAGGTCATTCAAACAGATCTTTATATATTGAATCTGCGGTTGCAAAAATACTTTGGACTTTACCCGAGAAAATAACGATCTCCTTTATTCCATGCTAAAAAACCGCTTTCCAGATTATGTAGTGCTGAACGAGTGGAAGAACGATATCTTCGAATCTTTGACGGAGAATTTACATAAGGAAGGTTTCACTGATGATCAAATACGCAAGATAGCCCGAGCGGTATGGGATGCTTTTAAAATATGATTCACAAGTGTTGGGCACATGAAGAACTGACGAGCTCTCTATAAAAGTGAAAGGCAATACGAAATATCTCTATGCGCTCATGGACGACGAAACTCGTTTTTGGATTGCTCAGCAAGTCGCAGATTACAAGGTCACTGAGAACGTGAGACAAATGTTCAAAGAAGGGAAAGAAATCGCGGGTAAAAAGCCCGACATCCTGATAAGCGATGGAGCAATGAATTTCCATGAAGCCTACAAAGAAGAGTTTTGGAGTAGAGTTGCACCGCTTACCTCTCATATGAGGCACATTCACATCCAAGGAGATCACAATAATAACAAAATGGAACGTTTGAACGGTGAAGTCAGAGACCGCGAAAAAGTCATGCGCGGGATCAAAAAGATGGATTCTCCGATCTTCAAGGGTTATCAGTTGTATCACAACTTCTTTAGAGATCATGACGCACTAGAAGGCAAAACACCGGCCGAGGCTGCGAACATCAAGATTGAAGGGCGTAACAAATGGGTTACTGTTATCCAGAATGCAAAGACTACACTCATGTCTTAAAATAGCGCGTGATGATTGATGAAATTACGCAAAAACGAATACTTGCATTGATAACATTGCCCCTGTGGTCAGTCGGTTCGTACCTGACAATGAGTGCTTTCTATAAAGTCATTCACATTCTAGCCAATGACCATTATTGCGGTTTCCCTGAGAGTGGTTGTAGCACGTTATCCTTTCTGGGTTTTGCAATAGGATTAGGAATGTTATTTGGGACAGCTTACGCGTTCATGGCAAACCAAAAGAAGGAATCTAGGAAATTACACGATTTACATCCATGAGCCTAATTGTTACAGCCTTGAGATGTGACGTTTATGATACCGCACCCACCACAATAAACTTTATATATTAGAATAAAACATAAATATAAGACTGCGAAAAGCAGTGAAAAAGGTTTTGGTGAAAAAATTTGGTCAAAGATATCTCTATGTTCGGTGATCGTTGTCCACGTTGCGGCAAGGGTTCGATGGTAACAGATAACTCTAGCGGAGAAATGTTTTGCGGTAACTGTGGCTTTGTAATCAACGAAAGGATTGAAGAGCTGGGACCGGAATGGCGCGCCTTCTCAAAGGAAGAGCACGAAGATAGGAGCCGGGCAGGCATTCCGACATCGCTCGCAATGCATGATATGGGACTTGCAACTATAATCGGGCCGGTAGACAAAGATGCTTCAGGTAAGCCGCTCTCGGCTTCAATGAAGAGCACGATCGAAAGGCTCAGGACCTGGGACAGTAGGAGCCAGGTACACGAACCTGTAGACCGCAACTTCCGCCAGGCGTTTTCCGAGCTTGACAGACTCAAGGACAAGCTGGCAGTGGGTGATGCTGTCATCGAGAAGGCTGCATATGTCTACAGAAAGGCACTTGAAAAAGGGCTTGTGCGCGGACGCTCTATCTCTGCACTTGTGGCGGCGGCGCTGTACGCTGCATGCCGTGACACTGAAACGCCGAGAACGCTCAAGGACATCGCGAACGCAAGCAACATCAAGAAAAAAGATGTGGCAAGGTGCTATCGACTGCTGATAAGAGAGCTGGACCTTAAGATGCCGGTTGTTGACCCTGTGAAATGTGTCGCTAGGATCGCAAGCAAGGCGGGCCTATCAGAGAAGACAAAGCGCAAGGCGCTTGAAATTCTCAAAAAAGCAGAAGAGGGCAAGATATCGGCCGGCAAGGACCCAATGGGTCTGGCGGCAGCAGCTTTGTACGTTGCCTGCGTCATGAATGGTGAGAACAAGACCCAGAAAGACGTTGCGGAAGCGGCAGGCGTTACAGAGGTGACGATCAGAAACCGCTACAAGGGACTGAAGACCCACCTCAGGCTTTGAGGGAGTCTACCAACTTCTTTCTTTCTTCCACAACTTGTTTCAACGTTTCAACAACATCGCGCAATTTTTGCGATTTTTCCGACTCGAGCATTCCAAGGCATGTGACAATGTCTGCATCTATTGAAAGCAGGCGGTCAAGTTCGTTCTCCCTGACGATGCCATTTGGAGTCAGAACCCTAGTATAACCATCAGATACTGCCTGCGGGATTTTCGCAAATAGATCGTCAAGCTCCGTGTTTAGTTTTAGCAACTTTTTCAGCCCGCCCACTTTGGTCTTGATGTTGTGCTTCGTAAGCCTGTCGAGGGCGCGCATTTCCACGTAGCTAGACCTGCCTCTGGCCATTCCCTTCTGCACAATGGATGCGATTCTTACTGTTTCGTCAATGCGGCTCTCCAGCCTTCGCTGTCGGCGAAAATTCTTGTGGCGCACCATTCAAACTCTGAATAGGCCGGTTTAAATGCCTTCGTATCAAAATATTAATGCAAGTAATAGTTGTAGAAGGGTTACTGGACTTCGATCGCTTCTTCGTTAAAGCCCATCTTAACTAGGTATCCCTTGACGTCATCGCGATGGTCGCCCTGCAGCATGATAAAGCCATCCTTTGCAGTACCACCGCATGCAAAAGTGCTTTTTAACTCTTTGACAATTTTATGCATATCACTCTGCTTTGGATTTATGCCTTCGATAAGAGTTGTTGTTTTTGAAAACCTTCTAGTTTCAAGGCGGACAACGATTCGCGCGTCTTCTTTATCTAGTTCCCCGCAGGCACATAGGTCGTCCGGGAGACCGCACTTTTTGCAAATAACCGCCATCGAGTAACACATTTTTCCCAACTCTTGTTATTAAGCCTTCTTGTCTCATGCTCAAAGCACAAAGAAGAAATTTGTCGGCCGACTATGACCTGACATGTCTTCGAAAGAAAACATTGGAAGGATCAGGTCGGCGGCTTCGCTACTTGTAAAGGGAGGCACCCTGACAAGCGAACCATGCACAATGTGCGGAGGAGTCCAGGTACGCTTTGCAGATAAGACTACCTGTATCAACTGCGGCAACGAGTCAGACGCAGGTGCCAAACAGAAGACAGAGTCTCAAAAAGCAGTGCCAGCGCAAAGTTCTGCAAGTCTAGCGTCTGCCGCTCTGCTCATCGAAGAAAAGATCGGGCTCCTTGCAGCAGAGATAAAGTCTGAAAACGACATTTCAGTGCAGAGGCAAAAGGCTGATCTTCTCGAGAGTTATCTTAAAATTCTAGAAAAGACAAAGAGCCTGCTCGGTTAACCAGCGGAATGTATTTAAGCGCTTGAAAACTATCTGCACTCGATGAGCAGCAAGAAAAAGAATGCTCCGCTGCCGGCTTCAAGCGCCGGTCTTTTGAGGTTCTTTGAGGACGAGACAAGAGGCGTAAAGATCAAGCCCGAGATCGTTCTTTGCATAACAGGCGGAGTGATCGGCGCATCGATGCTTATAAGGATCTTATTCCCTGTCGGTTGACCGCCGATGTTCGCACCCGGCCAAGATGACGTATCGAACATTCATAGGCGTTGGTCTTTTACTACCTTTGGACCGTCATCTTCCAAGATATCCTATGCCATCTGGCTTGGATGCGCAGCTGTTGTTATAGTTCTTTCCCACCTTTATCATCTTCAGGCTGACGCGCAAGGGCTTGCAATCTACCTTCCGCTTGGCATTGCTGCACTTATCGGCTCGCACTTTCTTGACTATTTGGCGCTCCACGGGACGCCTGTAAACAAGCTGTCAAAAGTAGCGCATGTCTCTGCGTTTGCCAATGGGCTATGGGCGCTGACAGTGCTTCTTGGAGTCGCCGCAGATCTAGTTTTCGGAAAGCCTCCAGGCATGGACTACATTGCAGCAGGGATGCTGCTTGCGATTGGCCTCAGGATAGGGATATTCACTTCAGTCTTTGGAGCCGGGACTGGCAGAGCGATAGCTGTGTCATTCATTCAGCCGCTGATCTTTCTCTTTGCATTCTTGCCTCCTTCGTATTACTCGATTGCTGCATCCAGCTCGATCGGTCTTGCATTCGGGGCCGCCTTTGTCGCGCTTGGAATTGTCTGGACCGTCCTTGCTGACAGGGCTGGAAGGCCAGAAATAAAGAGCACCTTCGGCGTTTTGCAGGCTTTCATTGCTGCTTGGACTGAGAATAGAGTCGACAAGATGGAAGAGTTTACCGAGGCAAAAGCACACGACGATATTGTTTCGACAAAGATTATCCGGTTTGGCAGCCTGGCGGCTATCATCTTGCCAGACGTCCACCCAGGACCTTTCAGCACCGTGGGCGGTAGCAACCTGCCCTATGTGCTCCATGAAACGTTCAACAAGAGAGCCATTGTCATGCACAGCGTTTCTGACCATTCGCTCAACATACCCTCAAAGAAGGAGGTCGACAGGTACGTAAACGAACTCGCCAAGCGGACAGTCGTGGAAAAAGGTGATACGTGTTGCATGCCGTTGCAGGTCAGGATTAACAATTCCACTTCAACGGGGATTGCATTTGGCAACGCTGCAGTTGTAATGCTGTCACTATCTCCAAAAGGTATGGAGGATGTTCCACAAAGTGTGCGAATGGAATTAGAGTCATTTGGAATCGGCCTCGGGTTTTCAGATGTCCTTGTCGTCGACTGCCACAACGCCATGGGTAAGCATCTGGACCACTCTGAAAGGGACGACCTTGTCGGTTCAGCTAAGCAATGCCTTGAGCAGCTTAAAAGGCAGCCACAGCACAAGTTCAGCATTGGGTTTGCCGGCCAAAACGATGTTTCACGCATGCCCAATCTGGAAGGCGAGCTCGGCCAAGCTGGTCTTGCTGTGCTGGTCATCAGCGTAAACGGCAAAAACTACGCCATAGGATGGGCTGATTCGAACAACATGGAGAACAGGTTACGCAACCACGTTGCATCAAAGGCAAGTGGAAATTTCACGCTCCTAGAGCTGTGCTCTTCAGACACCCACTCTACTTCTGGCAAGAGGACCCGCGAGGGATACTTCCCCCTTGGGACCAACAGTAGCGCAGATGACATCGCGGATGCATACAGTGAACTCTGTGCCAAGGCGACCGAGCGCGCAGCCAGCTCAATGTTCGAGCTAACCACAGCACAATCAACCATCAAGGTAATGGGCCAAAAACAGTTTGGGGATTATTCCAGCGCACTTGATAGGTCGATGAGCATAACTAAAATCTTTGTCGCGATCACTGTTGCGACCTACATCGCGATGCTCGTCTTATCCTAGCCTGCCACGTAAATTTCTGGCAAAAAGCCCTTTACTTCCATCACAAACGATTTGAATTTGTGCACGGGCACAACGGGAACTCCGCAAGCGACTTTTACAGACTCTGTATGAAGCGTCATTATCACCGGTACGGCCAGAGTTATCTTCCTATCACCCTTGAGAAGCCGCTGGGCTCTCGCGGCCTGTTTTCTTGAAAAGCCCAACATCGAGGAAAGATTGCTCCGCTTCCAGTGCTTGCAGTCGACGGCAATGGCAAACGCTGAGCTAACCCCAACCACATCAATTTCCGTGCGCGGCTTTGTCAGCTGCACATTGGTTTGTGTCCGGTACCCAAATGATATGAGTATCTCAGATGCAAGCTTTTCGAAATCCTTCCATGAAAGGTGCCGTGATACCTGCTCTATGTCACATCCTTTCTGGAGCGCGAGCATCGCAGCGTAGAGCCTGTCAGAACTTGAAAATTCTATCCCATTCGTAGTGATCGTGCCAACATTATTGCAAGCAAGAAAACCTAAGAGGTTTTTTGCAACAGATTTGCTTACAATTCCTGANNTTGATGACCTGCAGATATTTAAATCCAGTAAGTAATAATACAGCGTCACAAAGATCATCGGCCTTGACGCTAAAACCCATTCTAGAATTTGCCAAGTCTGGATTTGATAAACTTCAGAGTCTTGCCTGAGCCGGATTCTTTTGTGAGCTGTCTTGCGTCTTCAGGGATGTCGATATCGGACATTAACCTTTTTGAAAGGAAAAGTTTTACGAGTATGCCTTGATCTCTGGCAGACTTGATGTGAGTCTCGTAACTGTTGTTGTCGTAGTAGGTCTCCATCACAGAAGCAGGTTTTCGAAGAAGGAGGTTGGTCCCATCGTATCGAAGCGACGGACAGATAACAATGCACTTGGATTCATTTTTTGCAAGATCGCAGGCCATTGCAACGTCGATAGTGTCCAGAAGGGGAAGGTCTTGCGGAATCACTACCGTTGCGTCGGCGCTCTGCCTTGAGTAGATGTTGGCCAGCTTTACTGCCGGGTTGACGCCGCTTTCCTTTTGTTCGTGCAGGAACTTTGCGCCATGCCTAGCCGCTATTTCTCCTGCGCGTTTGTCACTTGAAACTACCACTATCTCTTCTAGCTGCTGCACTCCTCCCAGCACGGACAGTGTATCGTCCAGCATCAGCGATGACAGGTGTATGCGATCGTCAGCGCTGAGCATGGAAGACAACCGCGCCTTGGCGTTCTCAAACTTTTTTACGGGGACTATAGCAAATGTCTTCATCATTTCTTTATCCTGTTCAAGATGTCCCCCGCCAGCCTGACTTCATCTTGTTTGCCTTTCATCGTTATGTTTGTTTCATAAACCCGCATGTTAAGAGCCTCTATCCTAGACGCAAAGCGATGGTCGCCTCTAGAGATCACAAACTTACCAACAAAATCGCGATAATACTGTGCGACTCCAACAGGAGAGCTCTCGAGGCCGAGAGCCTTCATGTATTTTACAGCGGGTCCATTGAAAGCCTTCCCGCCAATTAGAGGGGAAACTGCTATGACCTTTTCCCTATTTTGCATCAGCTCTTGTCGCAGATCTGCAAGAGCAATTATCGGACCTATGCTCGACACCGGGTTCGCCGGCGCGACTATTACGGCATCTGAATTCCTTATTGCAACAATGACATCTTGGTTCGCCACTGCCTTATCGGCCCCGTCGTACCTCACGCCTGTCACTTTTGGAGTGCCCCTATACTTGACCCAGAATTCCTGCAAGTGCATTTCCCCCCTGCCAGTCATGATCCTCGTTGTCACTTCGCTATCTGCCGCAGGGATGACTTTAGCTGCAATGGAATAACGATCCCTCATCAAGGTGGTGACCTCTAACAGACTCTTGCCGCTCTTGATCATGCTTGTCCTCAGCAGGTGGGTTGCAATGTCTCTATCGCCAAGGCTGAACCATGCAGGCGCACCAAGTTTCTTCAGCTGCGCCAGACATTCAAATGAATCACCTTTGATGCCCCAGCCGCGACGCTCATCAAGCACTCCGGCAAGTCCGTAGAGTATGGTGTCAATGTCAGGGCACACGTACAGGCCATAAAGCCAGATGTTGTCTCCGACGTTTGAAATTATCGTCATGTCCTCTGACAACTTGCTGAGACCTCTGATTAGTTTGACAGATCCGGTCCCGCCGGCAAGAATTGTTATCAAATAGTATAGTAGATAGATATTGCGTTTTTATTATATCTGCCGAGAAGATAAGGATTATAAACCAGATAAAGTCAAGTCCTCTCGTGAAGTATTTTGTCACGATCTTTTCTGGAATAATTGCCACGCTTTTGATCTCGAGTTTTGTTTCTCAGGCATATGCGTCAGATATGACGGCTACTCTAATTATCGAAAAGAACAAGTTAACACCCATTTTTACAGGCGTCAAGAATATCACTATCAAATATCCGGAGGGAAGCTCGCTTGCAAAGCAACTGGATGGCAAGAGTAACAGAATAGAATTTACCATTAATGGAACTTCGAAAGATCCTGGCATAGCGGACTTGATTCAGGCAACTAACAAGGCATTGGTAGAAGCAAAAAGTCCCGTTCAGGTCACTGCAGCAGATGTACACTACACTGCGACGATCAAGGGTGGACCCACAAGCGTGCTAACGTCGGTAAAGGTCGATTATCAAGCGACTCTAGAAAATTTTGTTTTGTCAAAGGGAGACACCCAGGCTGGTGGCGACGTCATAGATCTTCAATGGAGAACTTTTGTAGTAAAAGGACCCATCAAATTGAAGGCTCAAGAATTTGGCGATGTTAACATAAATCAAGGAATAGGCGCGCTCGAAGCGATTTACCCGGATATTGCATCGAAACTGTCAAACTCTGGAGTGGGTGGAGTGCTTCAAGAACCTGTCTTGGATTTTAGCAGGTTTAATGCCCCGATGAGCACCAATTGGCATCACCTCTTTGACCCTATCAGGGCATACGGCAGTGGAACTATCTCAGGGTCGGAGTACGGATCGGCCAACGTTTTATCAGTATATTCCCTCGGTGAAAGTAGCTTAAGAGAGGGCAGATTTGAGGCAGAAGAGACAACTGCTTCCGCTATGATAGACGGAACGGCTGTCAATGTAAAATCTCTCACACCAGCACCCAGTGCGCAGATTACAGTCGCAGGCTATTTAGACGTGCGGGGTCAACAAGGACAAGAGTATGGGGTTGTGACATCGGACGACCCTACAGGCGTGCAGACTTCAAGCGGCAATTTTCCGATCCAGGTGCTCTTGGTCCTTGGTGGCATGATGGGTGCAGTGGCCATCTTTGTGTTGATCAAGGCGAGAAAGTAGAAAAAGAGCTGCGTCAGCGCCGCCTAATTTTATTTAACAAGCAGGTACATACAATATCGATCAAAATGCCTATTATCTAAAATCAATCTTTGACAGATAATGAGAACGGAAGAAGAGACAAAATACGACCTCAATGAGCGGATATTCGAGTTGTACGACGGGGGCATGTCTGTCAAGAGCATCTCCACCCGCCTAGACACCACGGTCGATTACGTTAATTCTGTTCTCAGCGATCAGCCAACGGAAACCTAGCCCTCTTCCCTCAAATAATACCCCGCGTCGTTCAAAGTAGTTACTGTTACTTTCCCTTTCCGCAAAATCGATCTACCTGCGAATCTGGTTCTCCCGATCCCTATGGCCTCAAGCCTGCTGTTAAGCAATATCACGAGCTCATTTTCGCCGAGGGTGTCAGACGCTTCTACTATTGACTCGCCCATTATGTCCCTGCCGTACAAGACTAGCTTTTCTGCATTTTCATTCACGATTATGTAGAATTCGTTCCTTTTGCCGGACCGTACAAAAAGATCAGCGCCAGCCATGGAAGGCACAAACTGTTTTTTTAGCTCGCCAATGGCAAGGCCCATATGATACGGCTGCATGCGCGTAATTACCTCTAGCTCCGCAGGCATAACGCACACGATCTTGCTGGAGTTTTCCTGTATCATGAGCAATTTGCCTTTAAAGAATTCAAAAGCACCCCACCTGTTAAGAGCCCTGTTTATCAGCGTTCTTTCTTTTCTTGCTGGCTTGCGATACTTCAGCTCACCCTCAGCCTCGCTATGAAAAAGCCGGTGGTGTCGTGTATATGCGGGTACAGGCGCCGGGTATTCTTTAGCTGGCTATCAAATGTCAAGTCGCCAAATCTTGTCAGCCCACTACTGCCGTATTTTAGAGGCTCGACCGCAATGTTGCCAAATTTCTGCAAAAGCCGATCTACTACTATTTCATTTTCTTCGGGGGCAAAGGAGCAGGTGGCATAAACCAAAATGCCACCAGGTTTTACCATCATGGCCGCGGCTTCAATCAATTTGTTTTGCCTATTTGCACAATGGTCTACATCCTGCGGCGTGTGGCTTGTTTTCCTTGTCGCGTCTTTAGCTATCACTCCTTCGCAACTGCAAGGGGCGTCCAGTAGCACCCTATCGAATTTCATTTGCAATTGCTCTGCGTGCATCCCGTCCATCCTTAGTATGCACGTGTTGTACACACCACAACGAGCAAGGTTGAAGGACATGGCTCTCGCCCTTTTCTCATTGGGCTCGAGTGCAATTATCGAGCCAGTGTTTTCCATCTTCTGGGCAATGAGCGTCGTCTTGCCGCCCGGTGCAGCCGCGACATCAAGTACCGCTTGATCTTTAGAGACATCAAGTGCGTCAACAGCAATGCACGAGCTCAGGTCTTGCATGTAATAGTGGCCAAACAGGTATTCATTTGTCGCACCGGTTGCAATCGGGGCTTTTTCTACCGCTAGCACTTCGGGCATAATGGTTCTTTTCAACTCGAATCCTTTTGAGCGAAGTCTGGCTTCTAGCTCCTTTCTGCTTGTCTTGAGCGTATTGACCCGGATATATTGTGTCGGTGGTCTCTCCATCTTTTCCATAAAATCCTGAACGCCGGGCACGTATTCCAAGAACCTGCTCACGAGCCAGCGGTCATACCCGTACCTGGCAGCAAGACCTGTCGACTCGGCCGACTCTGAAAATATTAGCGTCAACGACAGCAGTGGTTGCATATTTTCTCATTTATATTATCTGCCGGCACCCGGCAGGCCAAGGACTTTGGTGGGCGAGCGGTAGTCACTTTCGATCTCGATCCCTTCATTTGTCCTGACCTTTACCGTCGAGACTTGGGTTTCAGGGTCTGGATAGAAATAGTATGACTGTCCCGGATCCAGAAACGACTTTTCCTGTATGTCGTTTGTGCCTAGTTCTACTATGATGCCNNATCCGTCGTATCCTTAGTCGCATCGACTTCAAGGGCGAACGCAGGCCTATTGATCTGTTGGTACGCGATATAGCCGGCTACCGCCACGGCTGTGGCGACGCCGCCAACAAGAACCGCTCTGTGCATATTGTTTATCGCGCAGGGGTGGTAATAAAATTACAGCACGTCTTCCCGCAGGCTCCGGCTTTTTATGTATCTCAGCAGGGTGTCAAAATTCTCCTCGAGCTTATAATAGCGAATCATGTTTTCTATGGTCTTGTCATCGTAGATATGGTGGTTATGTTTTTTGATTTTCTCAGTGCTGGCTTCTGCTATGACCCCGCCACCCAACCAACTAAAGCTATTGCTGGTTGATAAACTTATTTGAGTATGATCACTACACAAGGCGTAAGTTTGTGCAAAAAAGAAAGAGCCTCGCTCTAAAAAACAAATATGAAATCTATGTCTACTTTTTAAATCTGTTGATCGCCCAGTTGAGGTAAGGCAAATGCATGCGGATGACCTGAAGATAGTGTGGTTGTGCTACGAATGCGGACGCAGATTCGCCTTCAATTCGGACGTAGAAAACCACAAGCGGCAGTACAAACATTCAAAAATGAAGCTATGCAACTTGCGAGCCAACGGCGTTTCCTTGCCTCCATGGTTCACCCGCGGGCGGATGTCGCTTGGATTCAGTCTCAACGGCAAGATGTCAAGGATCATTGTCGAATACGAGTACTTCCCGTCAAGCGGCGCAATCAACTATGTGGATGTCAGGTACACTGACAGCAAGCTCGAGTCCACGGTGGAGGACGATTCCGAGATGATGAGAAATATTGACAACTACCTGCGCAAGCTCTTGACTCAAAACATGTTTGCCCGGCCATAGGATTACCGTAGGCCTTTTCACAGCCTTTGACAAAGTTTAATAAAATCACTTAATTCTGGAGAATGGATGCAAACCCTCAAGTCGCAGAGTGGGCCGGAATCTGCGCCTTTTGTCAAGTGGGCCGGCGGAAAAACTCAACTGCTGGCTAAACTTGATGCTCAGATTCCACAGTTCACGAGATACTTTGAGCCCTTTCTCGGGGGCGGCGCGCTCTTTTTTCATCTTTCCTCTTCAAGATCACAGTTTAGTGCGCAGCTTTCAGATGCAAATCGCGAGCTCGTTAACTCGTACAATGTCGTAAAACATGACGTTGAACAGCTGATTGATGTGCTTGAAAGGCATGAAAAGAACTACAGGAGGGCACCAGCCGAGTATTATTATCGGCTCAGGTCCGCGCAGCCGGTTAGCGATGTGGAATCGGCTGCAAGATTCATTGCGCTTAACAAGACCTGCTACAACGGACTTTATAGGGTAAACCGAAGTGGGACATTCAACGTGCCAATTGGAAGGTATCGGAACCCGGCAATCTGCGACAAAGATCAACTTCGCAGAGCCAACGCGGCCCTGAGATACTCTGAGGCGAGGCTCACTGCGTGCGACTACAAGCAGGCGCTGAGAAAAGCACGCGCAGGCGACTTTGTCTACCTTGACCCACCATTCAACCCGCTGAGCGCGACAGCACACTTTGTCGACTACACTAGGAATGGCTTCGGAGAAAAAGACCAGATCGAACTTGCGCAAGTGTTTCGCGAACTTGACCGAAAAGGATGCAAGGTCCTGCTGAGCAATTCTAGCACGAAGCTCACAAGAGAGCTGTACCGCGGGTGGGAGAAGAGTAGGGTGCGAGTCGTCCGTGCGATCAGCTGCAAGGCCTCTTCGCGAAGCGGCTATTGCGAGCTGTTGGTGCGCAACTACGCGCTATAGCCTGATTACGGAACTCTTTTCTCCACTCTTAATGACTGACATTTCGAAGCGCTTAATGAGGACCAGAGAAACGAAGTCTAGTAAACCGACGATCTTTTGTCTACTCTCATGTTCATATCTAGATTGCCGACACACACGTCTTTAGCTGTGTGCACGAACTAACAGACAACNNCTATAGAAGAAAGTTCTAATGCTTTTATGCCAGTTTATAGGTATTATTGTCAAAACTTCTTTAACACGGTCTTTTTATAATCATGTAACCGCTTTTTGTAAGAACAGACCCTCTTGGCGAAAACTAGCGATTCAGTCGACAAAGGTACCAAATTTACCGCAAAAGACGTAAAGGCAGCAATTCGAGATTTGGAAGCTACTATAGGGCGAGCTACCGTAGACTCATTAATTTATGATTTAGAACTTTACGATTTACGGCTTGAAAATGATCGCGCAGAATATGGTCTTGCCGAAATCAAGATCGCAATCGAAAAAATATTTGGTGATTCATCACAATTGCTTCTCGAACGCATAATAAAAGCGCTAAATCAAACTACTGCTTAACAGCAGAACCAGCTAAATAGACCTGCCCCGGATTCACTAAAAAAAGTGTGCGTGCCAGCAGTAACCCTCCTTCTGTTCTAAGCGGGATTCCGCTGAGCAGCCAACCTGAGCTGTAGCAGGGACTTGTGCTCTGTTTGGCCTTGCTCCACCCGGGTCGGCAGTTTCATTCCAGTATCAGGAACCTCAGGCTATTCGCCATCACCGTGCGCCCTGACTGGATCTCTTGTCTGTTCCGTAGCCAGCCGTCTCCGGCTAATTATCGCTAATTCGGGTGCCTGCAGTGAGGGAGGAGTTTCCTCTCTTTCGAGTGACCCGCCCACTGGCTCGCACACTCTGATTGGGAAGAATCGGTATTAAAACCTAGGCTAGTTGCTGAAAATATTCTTTCTCCAGCTGCTCGATTTGCTCTTTCGTTTCGGCGTTTGCATAGTCCTCCAGCAGGTTGGAATTGAGCTCCAGAAACGTATGACCCCATTTGAACTTGTCCATTATTTCCGTTGCCATCTTTTTTTCGTCCAAGATGTACAGCGCAGCTGCAAGGGCCTCCGCGCTCGAGAGCTTTCCCAGCTTGGCATAGTTGGTCGGGTTTGCCGCAAGCATCGCCGGGAGTCTTCTACCGATGCCCTTCGAGACCAGCCGCCGGCTCTTTAGCACTTCATGTGCTCGCTCCCAAGAGCAATCGATAGCGCACACNNTCCGCCAGGTGGAACCTAGCCAGTTTTGCTGCCGTGCACTTGAACGGGTCGTCCTGCCGGAGCATGTATACTAGTGGCTTCACGCTGCGTTTCTTTGCAGCGTGAGATCATTAAAGTTTTTATTCGCTTTGGGTCCAGCTGTTGCGTGCCGCCCGCAATATCTGCAATCCTGTTCCCATTCGAGCTGAAAAGAGACCAGCTGGAAGCGGCAGAAGCATGGATTGCAAACGGCTGCAGAGGTTCTGTCATTTTCAGCACAGGCACCGGCAAGACCGAGATTGCGTTCGAGTGCGCAAGACGCGCCGCCGAGCTGGCCGGCAGTGACAGGTTTCCAATATTGTTCCTCGTGCCAAGGATCGTGCTTGTCGAGCAGAACGTCAAGCGCCTACATGCCTACGGCATCCCTGATGATCACATCGGCGTCTACTATGGAGAGCGCAAGGACATCAGGGAAATAACGATCAGTACCTACCAGAGCGCGATCAACAACCACGACCTTATACGGAGCGCTAAGATGGTTGTGCTTGACGAAGTGCACCTTGTAAGCGAGAGCGCAGTCGCCTTTGACAGCATCTTTGATGTCATTGTTGAGGACCCAGGCAAGGCGATCCTTGGCCTAACCGCCACCATCGATGAAAAAGATCCGAAATACAAGACAATTCTGACCGTGGCGCCGGCTGTCAAAAAGTACATGATAAAGGATGCAGTCACCGACGGCAGGCTCGCGCAGCCCGTTGTCCAGCCAGTTCAAGTCAGTTTTACGCCGGAGGAACAAAAGATCTATGACGAAACAAGTGAGGCTATAAAGGACATCTCAAGGAAACTACAAACCTACGACCCTATGAAAATGACGAAGATATTGATGCGTGGCGGGTCTCGGGCGTCGATGGCAAAAATGTGGTTTGCGAACGTTAGGAAGCGGAAGGAACTTCTAAGTGCCACGAAGCGAAAGCTGCTAAAGGCAGCAGAGCTTGTCAAGCGCCATCCTAATGAGCGCATCATGATCTTTAGCGAAACAATCGAGTCAATCCGGCTGTTGAAGGATATGCTTGAAGAAGGTGACGTACCTGCCCAGACCATACACAACGGAGTCAAGCCAAGAGAAAGGCAGGAGATACTAGAGAGCTGGGGGAAGGACTATTTTCCACTTTTATCGGTACATACACTTGAAATCGGGTTCGACGTGCCGCAGGTGGGGATCGCCATCATCATTGCCAGCACTTCCAACATGAACCAAGTAGCGCAGCGGATCGGCAGGGTCGTCAGAAAAGTAGATGGAAAAGATCAGGCGCTTGTATACGTCGTCTACGTCAGCGGCACCAAGGATGACAACGTGCTAAAAGTGGTCAAGGCAGCCATTGAAAAAGATGGCGAGAGGACTGTCCGCGCTCCAGCCGCAAAGGGCAAAAGGCCGGCGCATGGACAAAAGACGCTCACGAAATTCTCATCTTAGGTCAATGCCGGCGGAAAGCATGCTGCATACGTGTTCGAAATACGACTCAATGTCCATCTCGACCACCTTGCCCGCGTCTATGTTTATGATGTAAATGATGTGGAGCCTTCCGTTAATTATTTCGTCGTCTGTCACGGGGGGGTTCCTGTAGTACTTGTCGCACAAAGCCTTGACTTCTTTGATCTCACTTGGTCCCCTGTCCTTCGGCGGCCTAAAGAACAGCTGGGGTATGGGAAGGATGCTAACAGGAGGTGTCGCAAGAACAAACTTGTTGGCGTACTTGCTGTATCGGGCAATCTTGCTTGCTATCCTTGCCGCGTAATATGATAATGGGTCGAGCGCGTGTTCTGGCGGGATAAATCCGGTCTCGATTTCGACGATGGCTGCGCCGTCACCCTTTTCTGCATAGACGTCGCAGATCAAAATGTCCGTCAATTGCCTCTCCACATCCACCTGGTAACCGTAGTGGATCAGGTGATTGGCGCATACGAGCTCCATCGCAGAGTGGTTTATCTTGACAAGATTCCGGCTATAAAGCTCAATTAGCCGATTCTTGACAAAGTCCATCCTCTGCACAACATCTTCCGGCTCGCCGGCAGACATCTTCCCCGAAAGAGATGTCACGTCGGCAGTAAAGCGCTCTAGATCCAACCGTAACAATATGACACAAGTCTGGTTTTAAAGGTGATGTTCAATTAGTAACATTAAAAATTGTCCGAAAGCCATGCCCCTATAATGTCGCTCTCAACAATCAACAAGATAACCGTCCTTGGTTCTGGTGTGATGGGGCACGGCATTGCGCAAGTGTCAGCAATGGCCGGCTATAACGTTGTCCTTCGCGATATCGAGCAATCGTTCCTAGACAAGGCGATGGAAAAGATCAAGTGGTCTCTCAACAAGCTGGTTGAAAAACAAAAGCTGTCGCAGACAGAAGCTGATAAGATTTTTGCCCAAATTACGCCCGTAGTTGACCTGAAGCAGGCACTCAAGGGGGCGGACCTGCTCATTGAAGCCGTGCCGGAGGATATGAACCTGAAGAAAAAAGTATACACAGAGGTCGACAGTTTTGCAGAGTCCAAAACACTTTATGCTTCAAACACCAGCACGTTGCCGATAAGCGAGATGGCCGCGCTTACGAGTAGGCCGGACCGCTTTATCGGTCTCCACTTTTTCAACCCGCCACAATTGATGCCGCTGGTCGAAGTGATACCGGGCGGGAAGACCAGCGACAGTATGGTTGACATGGCAATGGGGTTTGTGCAAAAGGTAGGCAAGCAGCCGGTGCTCTGCAAAAAAGATGTCGTCGGTTTTATCGTAAACCGCGTCTTCATTCCACTTGTGCACGAAGCAGTTTACTGCCGGGAAAGGGACAATGTCGCAATGACTACCATCGATTCTGCTGTCAAGTTCAAGATGTCTTTTCCAATGGGCATATTCGAGCTTGCCGACTATACCGGCCTCGACGTGATTCATAAGGCGACTGTCGAGATGCATTCGCGCGACAGCAAAGTCATCCGCCCGCATCCAAAGATAAAACAATTGTTTGACGAGAAGAATCTTGGCCAAAAGACTGGCAAGGGATTTTACGAATACAAGGGCGACAAGTACGAGCGAATAAATCTGACAGAGCAGGAAGCTGCAAAATACAGCCCCATCGCGTTGCTTGCAGTCGCGGCTAACAACGCTGCCTGGCTCATTTCAAACGGCGTCTGCAGTAACCAAGATCTGGAAAAGGCGCTCAGACTTGGCATGGGGCTTAAGAAGGAGCTATTTGCCACAGTGCAGGACTTTGGCACCAAAAACATTGTCCAAACGTTAAAAGACCTTGCAGCAAGGCACGGCTCATTCTATGAGCCAGACCCATACCTCGTAAACTATCGAAACTAGCTACTTCTATAAGCATATACAGAAAATCTTAAATGTATAGGAGTACCATAGTTATATGCCGACTGGCCGAAAAAGAGGAACGATCTGCCACGCAGAATCTGCGCAATGGGTAAAGGCTTGTTGCGTCAAAAGACGTGAGCAGTTGCCATCTCTAGGCGCATGGGTAAGATGCATGTTCTAAGGAACATGTGTAACAGTCTAAACCTGCGATGGCAAGGGCAAACCACAGGGTTGCCACGGAAACCTGTCACGGCGATCTTGAAGGGTAAGCCGCATGTCTTCGAGCGCCAGTTCGGCATACTTTTTGTTCGCAGTTAATGTCGCATCTTTTGCCATTGTTGCTGGCAGCCCCAACTAATCCGCATTTTTGCGTCGTCGGTGCCGTCCTTGTTCTAACCAATCTACGCGACCTGGAGCCTGCGCACTTAATCTGCCACTCTTCGCCTGACAATAGTTTTTGCGGGCGTGCCAAGACTTAAAAACGGTGAAGAGCGAAATTACGATGTGAAGTTCCGCAACAGGGTTGACGCTGGAAACCTGCTTGCAGATAGGCTGGCAAAGACCGAACACAGGCCTGCGATAGTGCTTGGCATTCCGCGCGGCGGAATAATAGTTGCAGACATTGTGGCCAGGAAGCTTGGCACTGATTTTGACATTGTGATACCGCGCAAGCTCGGCGCGCCGGAAAATGAGGAGCTTGCGATCGGGGCAGTGATGGAAGACGGAACTTCATACATCAACAGCTACATGGTGAACGCACTGCGCGTCCCACCGGACTATATCGAAAATGAGATGGCGCGTCAAGTTAGAGAAATAACGCGCAGGTCAGCGGCTTACAGAAAGTCCGTGAGCTATAGCATTGCCGGCAAGAATGCCATTCTTGTGGACGATGGAATTGCCACCGGAGCCACGGTCATCGCGTCCGCAAGATGGGCAAGAAAGCGGAACCCTTCAAGGCTCATAGTGGCGGTGGCTGCTGCGCCGCCACAATCGGTGGACGTTCTTGAGCAGGAAGTCGACTCTGTCATAGTCTTGCACACACCACAAGACTTTGCGTCGGTGGGTCAGTTTTACGAGGAATTCGAGCCAGTCTCCGACGATCAGGTCATGCAGATAATGCGTTCCAGAGGACTGCTGTAGAACTAATATATGGCATGGATATTTCCCCATTTGGATGGAATTCCGCGTTAAAGATCTCACCCTTGCCCGAGAAGGCAAGAATCGAATTGACTGGGCAGAGGCCCATATGCCACTGCTAGTGGCGCTTCGTCAGAAACATGAAAAGACCAAACCATTGAAGGGTATAAGGGTTGCCGGGTGCCTGCATGTAACAAAGGAAACAGGCGTACTTGTCCGGACGCTCAAGGCCGCCGGCGCCGAGATTTCATGGTGCGGCTGCAACCCTCTCAGCACGCAAGATGACGTTGCAGCGTCTCTGGCAAAGGACGAAGGTATTGCGATATTTGCAAGCCGGGGCGTGACGTCAAAGGAATATTATGATGACATCCACTCTGCAATGAAGCTCGACCCACACGTCACGATTGACGACGGAGCGGACCTTACAGTTGAAATGCACAAGGGAAAACCAAAGTCGATACGAGGGGGCACCGAGGAAACTACAACGGGGGTCATCAGGCTGCGGGCAATGCAAAATGCAGGCAAATTGATGTATCCGATAATTGCAGTAAATGATGCCGAAACAAAGCACGACTTTGATAATGTCTACGGCACAGGGCAGTCGGCGCTAGATGGGATCATACGCGCTACAAACATATTGGTGTCGGGCAAGAACTTTGTGATAGCCGGTTATGGGCACGTTGGCAAGGGAGTTGCCCGGAAAGCAGCCGGCCTTGGCGCAAATGTCATTGTCACTGAAGTTGACCCGATAGCCGCGTTGAAGGCCAAGCTTGATGGCTATTCAGTGGCAAAAATGAACAAGGCGGCAGAGATAGGGGATGTTTTTATCACCACAACAGGCTGCAAGGACGTCATTATTGACAGGGACATTGCGAAAATGAAGGATGGAGCGATTCTGGCTAATGCGGGTCACTTTAACGTTGAAATTTCGATACCTGGAATTGAAAACCAGACTGTGCAGCAAAAAGAGATCAACAATCATACGATGCAGTACTCGCTCAAGAATGGCAGGCGAGTATACCTCATCGGCGAGGGCCGGCTCGTGAACCTGGCGGCGGCAGAAGGCCACCCATCAGAAGTGATGGACATGAGCTTTGCAAACCAGTTCTTGGCTGTGCTAAAGCTGGCCCAGCAAGGCCAGACCATGAAACCACTGGTCTACAACGTTGACAAAGCACAGGACGAGGAAATCGCGCTTGCAAAGCTGCAGGCTATGGGAATCGAAATCGACTTGCTGACGCCTGCACAAAAAAAGTACTTGGAAGGTTTCAGCGAAGGGACATAGTATTAATTATCGGGGTAGCAAAACCACAGAAGCGGATGGGTAGTCTAGCCTGGTTAGGATACCTGTCTCACACACAGGTGGTCGAGAGTTCGAATCTCTCCCCATCCACTCGTTCCNNCTGAGACAATCTACGCGACTTAGATCTTGACCTTGGCATATTTGGCCAAGAAGTCTTGACCTTTGCCGGTTGTCTTGTATTGTCTTTTCTTAAGGTCATACTCTAGCAGGCCATTATGGGTTAGTAATGCGAGGTATTCTTCGAGTTGATCAAATGAGAGATATGCCAAATACATTATCTTGGTTTTAAGCACGCCATCGTTTGCAACTTTCAGAATTTCAGCGGCAATATCTAATCTAGACCGATTTTTCATGCGCTAAATACCACCGACGGAGAAAGAGGCGGCTATATGTTATTTTTCCTAAATTACGTAATCTACAAACATGATCTATGTGATCTATATTTAATGGCAGAGAAGGTAGCTGAAAAATGGGCAAGGCTAAGCTGGCTCAATCTGAATTTTTCAAAATTTCAGTATTCTTTGCCAAACGACTACTTCTTAGCGCCAAGTGTCCTATTCTTCAGCCTCATCTGGCTGCCGTGGCACTTTCTGCACCTCGTCGCCGAGATAGGGTTCTTGCCGCCGCACTTGAAGCATATTTTGAAGAACAGTCTGCGCTGCTGCGCAATCTGTTTCTTTGCTGCGTCCGTAATTGGCATTTAAACCTGATGGAAGGGAAGGCTCTTTTGTATCTTTCTATTCTGCAAACATGTAGAGCACCACCAAGTTCTTCTTGTTGCCGTAGAACCTGTGGTGCATTTTGGCCGGTACGAATAATATCGAACCCTTTTTGACCGAGCGCTTGTTCTTGCCAAGTTCCATAAAGCCCTTTCCCTCGATGACGTAGTAGAGTTCGTCTGTTGCATGCGGCTCCTGAGTATCCTCTTCTCCTGGGTGAAGCACAATAATCCCAGCCACAAGGTCGCGTATCTTCAAGAAGTTGAGAAAATAGCCGCTATCTTTTTCCAGCTGCGCGATCAGATCCTCGAGCTCGAACGCCTTTTCTTTCTCGGGATCCAATTCAATAGAAAATTACCTGTGGTCTGCTAAAAGGATTTAAAAGAAAAAGGGAAGAATAAGAGCCTGTTCAGTTCACGTAGAAGGTGACCTGCACTGTCATCGACGTATGGCAAAGCATGTTCTAAGGCTATCGCTTGACGGACGCGCCTCTGATCTCGCTCAAAAAGCCGTAAAAAGTAATTTCATGCTCCTTCTGGCACTTGGCACAAACAAGCCTAGTTGACTGAGCATTGCTGCCGCCTACAACGCGATCGAAGTATTCTATGGTCTTGCCACAGTTGCACTGGAATTTTCTGGGTGCCAA
>DAOL01000065.1:0-145 GCA_002501845.1 Nitrososphaera sp. UBA217 | reverse complement strand
TGCTTGTCTGCCTTGGCAAGCTCGTCAAGCAAAAGCCGACAGGTGGTCACGGCGTACCAGCAAAATCCTGAAATAAAAATGCCGCTATTTCTCGAATCTTTTTCGGGATTGCGAGTTTTGGCTGTCGACATCAAGACCCTTGTAA
>DAOL01000072.1 GCA_002501845.1 Nitrososphaera sp. UBA217 | reverse complement strand
AGGCATGTTCAACAAGCTCAACGTCCCGATAATCGGAGTCGTTGAAAACATGAGCTACCTGCAATGCCCACACTGCAGCGAGCAGATCTACCTCTTTGGGCAAGGCGGGGGCAAGAAGATAAGCGAGGATTTCAAGATTCCATACATAGGGGAGATCCCGCTTCACCCAAAAATCCGGGAGGGTAGCGACACCGGCAAGCCTTCAGTGGTCACAGAGCCAGAGTCAGTACAGGCGCTTGCTTTCACAAAGGCTGCTAAGGTGATCGCAGGCAGGATAAGCATAATTGCCGCTGAAATGCAGGCGCAGGAAAAGGCTGAAAGCCAAGCAAGTGAGCAGGCCAAAAAGGAATAATGCCTCTAAACCAAAAAGATGCCCGTCTTCTAAAAGAACCCTTTGGCACTCTGATTCCAGACAAGCAAGTAACAAAACAAAAAATATCACAGATGCTGAAAGGCTCCAAAAAAGTAATTGCAGTAGGCGACGCAACCACCGAACGTCTTGTCTCTTTTGGCATGACGCCGGACATCGCTGTTATCGATGGCAGAGAAAGGAGGTCAAGACGGAGCTACCCAACAAACTATCAGGCAAAGGAATTGCGATGCGCAAACCCTGCAGGCACAATTTCTGAAGAGGCAGTGAAAGTTTTGCAAGACGCCCTGAAAATGCCGCCTCCAGTGCGGGTGCTCGTAGACGGTGAAGAAGACATGCTTGCCCTTCCGTTTTTTGCCATGTCACCTAAAGATGCTGTTGTTCTATATGGCCAGCCTCTTGAGGGGTTAGTCGTGGTCAATATAACTCTTGCAAAACAAAAACAAGCCAAAGACTTAATGGATAGAATTGGTATCGATTGAATGGGGAATGAAGATGTGGTGGCTGTATGATCTAGATGATTACGTATACCAATCTCTGACCCCTTTTCTTCTTACTCGTCACAGCCACAGCCGTCGTTGCTGAGGTCAAAACTTCTGATGTTGTATTTCTTCATACATTCTGAGCACAAGCTCTGGCCATAGGGAATGGTGGCATTACAAAAAGTGCACGCCGCCGCGGCGCTTTCATTGGCCTTGGATGTCGTCTTCAACAACTAGGAAAAATGCTGGACGGGTATTAAATCTTACAGTGGCGCAACTAGGATTCTAGGACGATTTGGCGTATTGTGATGGCACTTCTTGCCGCACAGAGGGCAGTTCTTCCTGTCAAGGAATACGCACTGGCAAATGTGCGACTTCATGTAACTCTCGGCGGCCTTTGTAAATTCGCCCGTGCCATTGCAAAAGGGACAATCAGAATCGGTAATGTCTATAGCGCCCCTGCCAGAACAAACGGGGCATTTCTGAACGTCAGTCTGAGCCATCCCTTCTAGGTGGATTATACTATAATATAATGGCTATGCTATTTAATAGTACTTAAATCCGGAAAAAGATTACTGGTTGGCATATGGCCACACTTTTCCCTCATTCGGCATATCTGGGCAAATTTGTTTATATGCGTGTGATCATCTCCCGCCAATGCGTATAGCCGACGACCTGCTCCATATTGCAAAAGGAGAGGTTCTTGGCGACAGCTGGAGCAGGCAAATCTATTCTGTGGATGCAAGCCACTACGAAATTCAACCTGCGGCAGTCGTGCACCCCGTAGACGAGCATGTCGTGGAGGAAGCCTGTAAGTATAGCTTTGCAAAAAAGGTGCCTATAACTGCAAGGGGCGCCGGAACCGGGCTCCTCGGGCAGTCGCTCTCTGATGGCATACTCCTTGATTTTACAAAGCACATGAACAGGATAGTCGAAATTGAAGACAACCACGTAGTCGTCCAGCCGGGCATTGTCAAGGCCGTGCTTGACAAGGAGCTTAAAAAGAGGAACAAATTCTTGCCGCCGGATCCTGCAAGCAGCAACTACTGTACAATCGGCGGCATGATAGCAGACAACTCTAGCGGCGTCCATTGTCTAGGCTACGGCAACACCATTGACTTTCTTGAAGCAGTGGACTTAGTGTATGCAGAGGGGGAGCCGGGGTTTGCAAGTGTGGACAGGTATGACGACCGGATGGAAAAACTTTTCAAGATATTGTCGCCCAATGTTGATGTTATCAAGAACGGTTACCCAAAAGTGAGCAAGAACTCTTGCGGATATAGGCTTGACGCGGTAATGTCACGAAGGTTTATGCCACAAAAGGTCTTTGCAGCTTCTGAAGGGACGCTTGGAATAGTGACTTCTGCAAAACTACGGATCCTTGATATCCCTACCTACCGGTGCATGATTGTGCTGGGCTTTGAAGACCTCATAGATGCTGTTTCGCAAGTCCCAGCTGTCCTAGAATTCTCGCCTGTCGCGCTCGAAATGCTGGATCACACGGTTGTCTCTCACGGCAGAACCAGCGACACAGGTTGCCTGCTGTTTGTGGAGTTTGCCGGTGAGAGCCGCAAAATTGAAGATCGCCTAAAAGCATGCAAGGAAGAGCTTGCCGGCAAGTGCTCGGTGGTGGAATACGCTTCAGACGAACAGAGCATGGTCAATATATGGAGGGCAAGGAAAGGTGCGCTGAACGACGTCATGAAGCTGACAGTGGGAAGCAGAAAGCCGATTGGGTTGATAGAGGACACCGTAGTCAGACCGGAGCTNNTTGATCCAGAGGATAGCCGGTATTGTATTTGGTCAGGTGATCAGGAGCGGCGGCACAATAACAGGCGAGCACGGCGACGGGCTTGCCCGGGTGGGCTATATTGAAATGATGTATGGTAGTCGGATCACCGGCCTTTTCTCCGCAGTAAAGAAGCTTTTTGACCCCTCCTTTACGATGAACCCCGGAAAGAAAGTCCCGGTGCAATGATTTAAGAATGGCACAGGTGGACCTCCGGGGTTGAAGGCGCGATCTGTAGATTTTGCAAAGTTGTGGGAATACTCTGTTGGATTTTACGGAGTCTGGCTGGTCCACCTTGGAAGGCAGACGGGCCTGTTTGAGACGCTTGCCAGCAGCCCAATGTCGATAACTGAATTAGTTTCTGTTACAAAGACGTATCCAAGTGCAGTGCAGGCGTGGTGCTCTGCCGCAATTGCATATGGTCTCATCATTGAAAAGAAAGGCAAAGTTTACTTGAAGCCCGGAATGAAGGCAATGCTTTTGGACAAGAAAAACCCGAACTATCTTGGTGGACAGTTTTCGTACCTGGCGTTAAGGAGCTTGGAGTACAGCGCTTTTGAAGGCTTGTTCAGATATGGCAAGACGCATGAAATGTCATCCAACATCAATGCAATAGAGCAGGCCACAGACTGGGACCACTATACATTCCTCGCTAGAGTTCGGCGCGACAGAAAACTGGATCAGCTTCTGTCTAGAGGGTGCAGGCTGCTTGACGTTGGTTGTGGCACGGGCAGCTTGCTTGCCAAGATGCACAATGTATATAACAAGTCAAGCTTCGTAGGGATAGACCCTTCAGGCAAAGCAGTGGCTAGGGCGCGCAGTATCGCCAAGAACAAATCAATTAAGATAATTAAACAGGCAGGCGAATTAATGACGTTTGAAAACGAATTTGATATTGTGTACCTTGGTGAGTCGCTCTATGCTGCAAGGGACAAGGAAAGGGTAATATCAAACTGTCTCCGTGCATTGAAAAATGGCGGCACTATTGCCATAGTGGAGGGACTCCTGCCAGAGTCAAACCTGCAGACCGATGACGACAGGCTGATAATGGGGATGGAGCTTGACTTTGCGTTGCAGGGGTATAGGTTCATGACAAAGAAACAAGTCGCCAAACTGCTTGAAAAGTTCTCAAGGGTTCGTTTTGAGGACCTTGGCGGCTCCGTATACCTTGTCACTGCGACAAGAAATTCATTCTTGCCCTATTAGTCCTAGCAGGTCAAAGCCTTCTGCCGACTTTTCTTTGATCTCGGCTATAGACACCAGGTGGCCATCAGGATCCTCAATGATTGCATGCTTGCCAAACGGTTCTTCCTTTGGCTTTTTGAAGAACTTTACCTTCTTTTCCTTGAGCTTTTTCACCGTCGAATCGAGGTCGCTCACCTCAAAGCCCACGAGCATGCCCGAGCCTGTCTTCATCTTACTCTTTTTCTTTGCCGGGTGCAACGCCAGCACCGTGTCTTTGTTGAAAAATTCAGTCCAGGCCTTTGACTTTATCTTGATAGGTATTCCCAGGGTATCTCTGTAGAATCTGATCGATTTCTCCATGTCCGAGACAAGCAGTATCACCGCCCCAACTTTTCTAAAGGTCAAGCAAGCGCACCTATCGAAGTTCTGCAAAGGTAAATTATGAACTTTTCCTCAATAGCCAAATGAATGCACCGCAGGTTGAGTTCAGGCTGTCATTCGCTGAACTCTACCCGCAGCTTCTCTCCATTCTTCATGGCGTGGTTCTGGATGTCGACAAGCTCATTCCCGTCGACAGTCGTCCTTGTTATATTGTCCGTGCTGATTCCTGCCACTTTGAGAAACTCTCCCAGGGTGTATTCTCTAGCAACGGTCGACTCGATATGGATTGTGCCCGAGGTGTCGTGCGTATGCATCGGCGATATGCCAGAGGGCCCGTATTGGTCAAGGGAATGGTCATGCCAGAGCTGAGGGTTCATGCCGATCCCTTCTGGAATCACAACTTGCTGACCGTTCACTAGCAATACAAGTGAAACATGGTCATGCCTTGCAAGCGGAACCGAATGGATTTCTTTCAGATTGAATCTTGTATCTTGTACTGCGGTCTCGTTTCTCAATGGCTCGTAGATGAACATGTATGTCAGTACTATTGACGCAATGCCTACGGCCACAAAGCCGATGCCTGCGTAGAGGAATACTCGCTTTTTCTGCCCCGGTTGCACGCCTGCTATTAAGATGGAGGGCTACATCAGTCTTGTGCGTGTATTGCCTTTGCGATGAGCACTTGCCAAAGCGAATCCTACCGCCTCCTGTCGCGAACGTTTGTGCTTCATGTGTCAGCCCTCATTGCAGACATCCCCGTCAGAAAGTTTTAATTCCTTTTTAATTTAATCGTAAAGCATTGAAAGAATTCATCCTCCTGCAGCCCTGCTCCATCTGCGGGAAGGGTTTTGATTCCCAGTACAAATTACTGAAGCACGTGAGCAAATTTCATCCACAGCCAGAAAAGGCCGGCTGGGTGGTCGGGAGAGAAGATTCCTGTAGCTGCGGCCATCATGCAGACCACCAAGACGGCTGAGCCAGATTTGAAAGCGGACAAGCTCTTCTTCATCTACGTTGCCAAGAACAAAGAGTGGCAAGAGAGGCAGCAGGAGGATTGGGGCTACGTTTCGTCAATGTCTCGGTTTTTCAAGTGGTGGGCCCGGCGTTATTTTGATATAGAGCTGCGGGTTGAGGCAGACATTTTGCCAGTCATTCCAGGCAAGCTGTTTGACAGAATGTCCTTGGCATACCTTATCAGGGATCACTCTGACCGTGGAAATGATGTTTACCACTTTTACTTGGCGTACTTCAAGCCGTTCTGGACCGACTGCAACACTGAGGGATATACGGCAGAGAACCTGGGAATAGCGTGGTGGCAGAGGCCAGACGATGGCGCGTCAGAGACCAAGCGTTACGCGTTTTACGCAGACAAGAATTGCCCGCGGGTGTCGCACGTACTTGCCCATGAGTTTCTCCGGATGAAGGGCAGGACAAAAAAGGATTACTTTGGCAAGGTCCACGACCTGTGGGACAGCCATGTCTACAAGGACCACCAGTTCCTGCACTTTGACAACCAGTTCAAGCGAGTGCGAAAGGAAGACTCGTACCACTTTGTTACGCTCGACCCTGCGGAACTTTAATCAACCGCCCGTAGGCAACACTCCTGCTTGTCAATGCTTGAAATGCTGGCAAAGTCAGGCGCGATTGTGTCGTCGGCTGGGATCGCGGTTTTGATAGCGTTCGTCGTCATTCTGCTGGCGTTTCCAGTTAACAAAGAATGTGAAGGCGAACAAAAATGTTCGTATACCTCTACGGCGCCACCACAGCTCGCGGTAGTAGTTCAGCCGGGGTTTCTTGCAATTTCGATCATGATAATTGCGGCCGGGGTATTCATGGTAAGGTATAGCAGGTGGAAAAGCGACAAGAAAACTAAAAGCGGCGCTTAGCTCACGCCGGCGGGTTTCTTTTGCTCCACGTGGTCACGCTTTGTGTGCTCGTCAGCTTCCTGCTGCGTCAGAAAGATCTTGCCGCAGACCAAGCACCTGACCTGAGTCACGTTTGTCCTAGATGCCATTGTAATTGCTATGCAGACATGATATTTAATGAATTCAAGACGCGTCTATAAATAACAGAAATCTCTAAATCTTCCATTGGGCAAAATTACGTTTGGTAAGGCAGAGCGCGAATTTCTGGGCCGCAATGAAGCGTGCAGGATAGCAACATGCCACGACGGCACTCCTCACGTTGTGCCCGTGTCCTACGTGTTTGAAGACGGTTCTTTCTACATTGCAACTGACTATGAAACAAAAAAGTACGAAAACATCATGGAGAACCACAGGGTGGCTCTGGCGGTAGACGTATACAGTTCTGTTGGCAACAAGGCCGTGTGCGTCCAGGGCAAGGCGAAAATAATCGAAAAGGGAAAGGAATTTGCAAGAATTTACAAGATATTCCACAGGCACTTTGAGTGGGTGAGGGAAGACCCATGGGAGGAAGGCGAAGCACCATTCCTCAAGGTCACGCCAACCGGCAAAGTCAGTTGGGGATTGTAATGCACATCCGGAAAAAATTTGATGACGTGGCTGGAAAGGTGTGCGAAGCATTCTTGCCCGTCAAGCACGAATACTGCATTGGGAGCGGAAAGGAGCTGGCAATATGCACCCTGTCAAGTATCGGCCTGCTCGAAGAAATATCAAAATCTAATATCATGAGCAAAGTTGCAATAGCCGGTCGGTTACTTTCAGCGAACAAGGGCATTGACACCATGATCAGATTCACGCTCGANNAATAGGTGCACTGGGGCCGTATCCGATATTAAAGTCACCGGATCGAGATGTCACAGCCTTCAGAAGGCAGGTTGAGATTACAGATATGATAGGCACCGTCGATATTGAGAAGCTAGTACCCTGAAGTCTGCCTGTCGCGGTTGACCTTGTTCTTTTTCTTGTATTCTTCCAATATGTCTGCCGGGGTCATGCCAAGCTCTATTGACGCCTGGACAACGAAATGCCAGATGTCGATGAGCTCCTCTCTTGCTGCCTTGCTGTCGAAGGGAACTGGCTTTTTCCACCACTTCCAGCTTGTAAGCCGCTGGAGCTCTACCGCTTCGTGGATGATCGCAGTCGAAAGAGCCGATACCCTGCCTTCGCCAGAAGTTGGATAGCGCGAAAGGTCCATCATGGATGCAAGTTCCTTCTGTATTGAAAAAATGGCTTCAAGGGTGTCCATCAACCTGCTAGTTCCTGCAGCGTGCGTAAAAAGTCTTGTTCTCCAACAAGTGTCGAAGAACGACGACGTCTGCGAAAGCTTTAAGGCACGACTTTGTTGCTATAAGCCTTGATAATGGTTTCTCACACTTCTGCCAACAGCAAGCATCCTTCGCCATCAATCCCTGAAACAGACGGAATCGCCCAGTCTGCGTCTCTTGGCAACGTTCTTTCAGCATGCCTTGATCTCCTGAAGATCGACGACCCGGCTATCCGGAAAAAGGCGGTTGAATTTGTAGGAAGCGTCCCGCTTGGCACGGTGAACACTTACGGCAAGTGGATAACCGCCGCCAAGGCAATAGCCGACTCATGCGCTGTCAGCGGCAGGATATTTTCCCAATCTGAAATGTGCGATTTCTTGACAGTTGCTGCAAAGGGCGTTGACTCTAGACGGGCCGGCACAAAGACTGTCAATGACGCCACTTTTCAGATTTACGTCGACATTATGGAAAATTACCAAAAAGCAGACGACAAGGTGAAATTGCATTATCCGCGGATCATTGTTGATACAATTTCTGCACTTGACAAAGGAGTTGACACAAGAGGGGAAGCCGTAGGAGTATACAGCCTTGACAGGTATTACCAGGAAAGAAAGTCGACTGCCACTCAAGAAGATCCTGCCGCAACGTATATCGCAAAGCCAATGAGTGAAAAGGCGGCATCCTTCATGCACGAGCCGCCCTCGTACAGCGATGAGCTGGTGGAAAACCTCATGCGTATCACCAATAGATCTAGGAAAGACCTGGAGCGATCGCTTGCCAGCATTCAGACAGTGGATGTGAAAAAGATAACAGATCTTTCGCTAAACTATAAGCGCCTCCAGAGATACGGCAAGCTGTCAAATTCTAAAGCGTTCAAGAAAGAAGTAGAAAAGGAACTCGGGCGAAGGCTGACCGACAACCAGTTGCAGCACGCCATCAACTCGATAAGAAAGGCCAAGGACTATATTGAAAATGTCCTTGACGGCAAGTTCGTTCCGCACGGGACGCATGGGATAAACCACGTCAAGCATAACTTAGAATACGGCTACCAGCTGATGGGTCTGATGGAGCCGAGAAAAAGACGCTCAAACTAGCGACTTTTGCCCCTGTAGTATCCGCTCCATGTTGAATTGAACTTCCAGAAATTTGACGCCATCGACAGTGGTCCAGTAGGTTGAAGAGGAATCCAGCTCAAGCAGATTCCTGTCAACAAGTGTTTTGAGCAGCCACCCGATTTCGTCAAGCCGCAGATGCTGGTGCAAGGTCATGATCATCGCACGGGATACGCCCTCAAGCGCAGTCGACAAGATTCTGGTTGAATTTTCAAACACATCCAATGGCGGCAGTAAGAGAAAACTGGATTAAAACATTCTGACACTTCGTTCTGAATAGAAATTATGTAATTAGGTAGGGTCGTCCTCCGATCGAAGGGCCCCAAATCCCCCTTGTTGATATGGAGGGTCGCTACCTATTTAGCGGACGTTTTGTTGGTTGCATGTTATTAGGCAGGTAAATAATTAAGCCTTTTGATGTAAATGTATTAAAGCCGTGCTGGTGTCGGCACAGAAGCTCATTCAACTCCATAGTTTTTCCCTGAAAGTCCACTTCTTGTTGAGCAAGAAGTTTCCAACAGCGGCGACCATCACCGCAAGAATCAGGACTACTGGGTAGCTTATCTGCTGATTTCCCTGCAGCACATAGAGCATGGACAGCTGAATGGCCGCGCCGGGCGAGCTGAACCCTGCAAACAGCCCGTACTGTACCAGAGTCTTGTTTGCCGCAAAGTCTCTATCTTCAAACGTCCACAGCTTGTTGAGGAAAAAGTTGGAAGTTATCGAGAATATTATCCCAATTGATGCTGCATACAGCTGCCATAGACTAGGCATCAGGCTGCCAATCATTGTGGTGACGCCAAAATTGACAAGCAGGCCTATTGCTCCAATTGTGTAAAACCTTCCAGCTTTAGAGAGGAAGCGGACCGAAATGCGCCTTTCCTTCTCTCTCAGGGACTTGCCGTAGCGGTAGAGCCGCCAGACCGCCCGAAAGTAGTCATACATGACAGAAGAATCGAGCTTACTTGCACCGGAGTGCCTGTTGGTAAAAGTGTAGGGCACTTCCTTGACGCGGGCGCCCTTTGTCTTGACTAGGATTTCAAGAAGCATCTTGTAGCCGATTGCATCGAACTTGACTCCCTCTATGATGCGCCGCCTGAACGCAAAGAATCCCGACATCGGGTCCTTCACTTCGATGCCGAGGCCCACCTGCGCGATCTTTGTCGCGCCTTTGCTCATGAGCCTGCGCTTGAACGGCCATCCTATGACCGAGCCTCCCTTGATGTACCTTGACGCTACCACGATGTCGTATTCTGAGTTTTGGAGTTCCTCAACCATGTGAGGGATTGTTTGAGGCGGATGGGAAAAGTCGCCGTCCATGACTACCACGATGTTGCCGGCGGCCAACTGCACTCCGGCAAGTATNNTGCTGACTTGCAACGTCGCCGGTGCCGTCAGGTGAATTATCGTCCACGACAATAATTTCTGCAGCTGTATCGGCAGGAAGAGTTTCTGCTATTGAATCGAGCATCTTTGCTATATTTTGAGACTCGTTGTACGTTGGAAGGACTATGGACAGTGGCCTTTTGCCCTCCTTTAACAGCTCTTCCTGCGCTGGCACGTCCACAGGCCCCAATGTAACAATGGGGTATAAAATTTTTAATTAATGTCAGATATGCCACGAGGAGTTATCGCAAACGGCACTGCCTTTTTGCCGGCTGGTTGAACTAGCAGTGCCTGGAACGAAGATTTCGCGGCATCAACTATCCCAAGCTTGAGCTTCATGTGCGAATATATAGAAATTGAGCTCCCGAGGTACTCCCGCTGCTGCGAAGGAACCTC
>DAOL01000098.1 GCA_002501845.1 Nitrososphaera sp. UBA217 | reverse complement strand
CTTTAGATTCTGGACACCTTGAGCATGTCAGCCATCCTGACCTCCATGCCGTAGCGCTGTTCTTCGCTTTTCATGTGCCGGTATATCTTGAGCATATCCATCCCGTGCTTCATCAGGCTGAACTTGCCAGCCATCTTTAGCTGGATGAACTTGAAGACAAGTGTATACATCCTGAATTTTTCAAGGACCGCCTCCCGGTAGGCCTGCATGTCGTGCATGTGCTGGATAAATAATTCCGCGCACCACGTGGACGGGATGATGCCTTCGCCCAAGAGCGGGTAGACCGTGCCTATCGACTCGCCTACGCCTACCGACTTTTTACCGTCGCTGAATGGCTCGCAGCTTGACGGCGGAGTAAGCCTTACAGGTCTACCAACTTTCTTTATCACTTCGCAGTCATGTTTACTCAAAAATTCGTCTACAAGACGGTTGTGGCTCTTTAGGAAGTCGCCGGCTCCAATGTGTGCGTAGCCGTTGCCAAGAGGAAAATGCCAAAAGTACCCTGACATTGAAGGAAATGACTTCAGGTAGAAATCATCGAAGGGCTCTTTGCCAGGTTGGTAGCGTACCTTGTACTGTACGCAGGGGATCCACATCTCGTTGCCAAGCCTAGGCAAGTAGTTGCGGTGAAAGCCGGTCGAATCGATAATGATGTCAAAGTCTGGTTCAAGTTCGTCCTTTCTAGGTGCCCTTCCAAATTTTATTTCGGTCCCCTTTATCATGTCCTGTATCAACTGTAACTTGTCGTAGCTTACCATGCCGCGGAGCTTGATGTCGACGCTGTCTTTGTCACCGAGGTCCACTCTCATTTGCTGACCATCATGCAGGACATAGTCGTCAAAATTAAGGCCGCAGTTTTTCGCAAGTCCGGCCATTACGTTTTCGCACGTGGCCCAGGCGCATACCGCGTCGTGCTGATCCTGCGGCATTCGCTCAAAGCCTACAACCTGGTTGTCATGATCATCGCTCAGCCTATTCATGAGGTACGCGCCGGCAACCCCGATCCCGACAACTGCGATCTTCATCTTTGATTATCCTCCTAAAGGATGCAATAAAAACATAACATTATCTAATTGCTGCGCATAGCTCTGCCATTGTCAAAGAAGAAGATGCAGATGTCTGGCTTTGCACGCATAGGCATTGGCCTTCTGCTAATTGGCGCGCTATTGGCCGCGTTTGGCCAATACGCTAATAGAGAAGCGGTTGCGATTTTTGGTGTAGTAATGGTTGCCTGCGGCTTTGTGCTGTACATGGCCGCGTCAATTGTTGCAAAAAGAAAGGCCAAGGCCTGACTATTCCATATACACAGCAGGCTTGAATGGCCTGGCAGACTTTGCCTTTGACTTGGGGTCGTATTTTGAAGAGTTCTCCTCCGAATAAACTGCTATTTGCGCCTTGTTGATTTCACCGGATAGCAGCGACGCGGCGTCCCGTATTGCAGTTGCCTCAGCAAATCCTGCTAGCTTGAGCCTCCGCTTCCTTGCGTCAAGCGGCGTCGACAAAATATCTTCCATCATTTTCTGCACCAGCTTTGGGTCAGTTTTCGCTTTGGCAGTTTCTGGGTTTGCAATGAGCTGCTTCATTATTTCGCCGAAGTTAGTCTTGCCGTCAAGAATATTTGCAAGTATCGTCCTGTAGACCTGTTCCTTCCAGCCAGCCGACGTATAGACTGCGATCTTTGATGGTGTTATTTTTGTCACCTTTACAATGTTCTCGAGGTCTGCAAGCAGGCTTGAAATCAGAAATTCAGATTCTTCGGCGACTGGGTCTATCTTGTTCTCATTGATTACCGGCCAACCTGCAGTAGTAATCGACTCCCGGTTGCCCATGCGCTCCCATACTTCTTCGGCAGTAAATGGCGCAAATGGCGCAAGCATCCTGACCTGCACATTAAGAAATTCTGAAAGTGTCCCACTAACATTTTCGCGGCCTTTGGCAGCCGTCCTCTTTAGGTACCACTGGAGATCCTGCTCAAGCGAGTAAAGAATGTAATGTATCGCTTCTCTCACCCTTAGCCTATCCATCGANNGAGAAATCAGCATCCTGCAATATCTCGGCGGATACCAGAATTGCAAGTCTAAGGATGTCGGCGCCGTGCTCCTTGATTGCGGCGCGAAGTGGGATGATGTTTCCAAGTGACTTGCTCATCTTTTTGCCCTCCATCAACACAGAGCCATTGACCACTATTTGCCGCGGCCAGTTCTCTTTTTCGAATATCGCGACATGGTTGAAAATGAAGAATGTGAGATGATTTGGCACGAGGTCGCGGCCGGAGTGACGCGAGTCGACTGGGTAAAAATAGCCGAATTCTTTTCTGATCTGCTCTACTATTTGGATAGGGACCTTGCACTCTTTGGCTACTTGATTAGCATTGCCGATGCCGAGCAAGACATAGTCAAAGAACGCGTCGTTGATGCTGTCGTCGCTTAGCGACTTGCTGTCGACGTACTTTGCGATGACATAGTATGCCATGTAAATGACCGAGTCTGAGAGGCTCTCGATTATCCACTCCTCGTCCCATGGCAGCTTTGTGCCAAGGCCTGACTTTCTCGCGCAAGCCCGCTCACGCAGCCAGTCGATGACATAATCAAATTCCTGCCGGATGTCCTGCGGCACAATGTCCATGTTGGTCGCGCATTCGTGCGCCAGACCCTTCCATTCCTTGTTGCCGTAATTCAGGAACCACTGGTCGCTCAACAGTTTTACGACGCATTCTGTTCCACACCTGCACTTTACCGGCTTGTTAACAAGCTCGTACATCGTGCCTGCCGCTCCGGACTTCATGAGACCTTGTTTGACTTCGTTCTTTGCCACGGCTACAGTCATGCCAGCAAACCTGCCGGTGTTTTCCATCATTTTGCCCTTGTAAAACTCGCGGGAGTAAAGGTCGCTTGTGGCCTTTTCGAGC
>DAOL01000091.1:4624-5389 GCA_002501845.1 Nitrososphaera sp. UBA217 | reverse complement strand
TCAAAGCGTTGAGAAGCATGTAAAACCGCTCGACACTTTTGCTTCTTTTCATTTTTTTTCTGTCCTTAAGGAGCAAGGCCAACACTTGATTAGGTATGAGGTAAGCAAATCAAATATTGGCCTCTAGCCGATTTCTGAGAATCGCAACAATTATTGTAAGATATTTGAGATGTCTCTTCTCAAATACTAAAATTTCGCTGATTGCGTCTCATATCTTAACTTGTATCAACTGTTTTTAGTACAATATTCGAGAAAGTTGACTATTGGTGCTAAGTATGAATCAAGAATTACCTCAGCATGACAGCAATAATGTCAGTCCGTGAAACCGTAGCATCAAGAGGCAACTTTACCACCGGCCAGAGCTGGGGTGCACTGAGGAAGGCGTGGAAGGGATACAGGATCGCAAAAGTACAAAGCGACAACGCCAGGATGAAAGAATACGCCACCAAGATCAGAAAACTTCAGGGCGAACTAGGCATAAGCGTTGCTTCTTTCCCGAACTTAGGTATAAGCTAAGTTCGACCTCTCTTTTTTTCCTTTTCAACATCAGATCAATCAAGTTTTCTTATCATTCGTAAATCGAGTCTCTATTTGAGGCTAAATGTTGTTTTAGCTTTGTCTCAATTTCCGCCCTTGACCTCGCTCCTACCATTACATCAACAGCCCTGCGACCTTTGAATATGATGATCGTTGGGATGCTCTGAATTCCAAAAGATGTCGCTGTAATTTGGTTGTCATCCACGTTTACTTTGCCAAAGGCTACTC
>DAOL01000091.1:1310-4326 GCA_002501845.1 Nitrososphaera sp. UBA217 | reverse complement strand
CAAAGGAATCCTCCGAGGCCAGCCTGAACAAGCTAAAATACCTAATGGCAGATTTTGACAATTATCGAAAACAGTTGGAAAAGCAGGCGGCCTCAAAGACCCAATCGATCAAGGCTGAATTGTTGCTAAAGTTTCTCAATATTAGAGATGACCTCCTGAGAGCCCTGTCCGTGGCAAAGAAGAGCAAGACTGAGCCCGTGGTCATTGAAGGACTTGAAGGCATTTTGAGAAATATCGACTCGCTTCTCTCTTCAGAAGGCGTGAGGGAGATCGAGACAGTTGGAACTCCCTTTGACCCCAACATCCACGATGCCGTGGCACATTCTGCACGAGATGACATGGAAGAGAACACCGTTACTGCTGAGATTAGGAAAGGTTACATGCTCTATGACAAGGTATTAAGGCCGAGCCTGGTTGAAATTTCAAAGATAGTTAAAAATAGCGTCTCTGATACAAATAAAGAACCGGATAGTCAAGGAGGCTGATAAAAATGGGGAAAATAATAGGAATTGACCTTGGAACCAGTAACTCGGCGGCAGCAGCCCTGATAGGCGGCAAGCCCACGATAATCCAAGCGGCAGAAGGTACATCGGTGGGCGGAAAGGCATTCCCGTCAGTGGTAGGGTTCACCCGGGATGGCCAGTTAATAGTGGGCGAACCTGCACGCCGACAGATGATATCAAACCCTGAAGGTACCGTCATTGCAGCGAAGCGCAAGATGGGAACAGATTTCAAGTTCAGGGTGTTTGGCAAAGAGTACACGCCACAGCAAATTTCGTCATTCATCTTGCAAAAAATCAAGAGGGACTCAGAAGCGTTCCTCGGAGAGACGGTCGACAGGGCTGTAATCACCGTTCCTGCGTATTTCAATGATAATCAGCGTCAGGCCACCAAGGACGCGGGCGAAATTGCCGGTCTGCAGGTGGTCAGGATAATAAATGAACCCACGGCCGCGTCTCTTGCTTATGGTCTTGACAAGGCACATAAGGATCTGAAGATAATGGTCTTTGACCTCGGCGGCGGAACACTCGACGTCACCATAATGGAGATGGGGGGCGGTGTGTTCCAAGTGAAATCCACTTCTGGCGACACACAGCTTGGAGGAACAGACATGGATAACACACTCGTCGAATATGTCGTGCAAGAGTTCCGCAAGCAGTCCGGACTTGACGTGCGGAGCGACAAGGCCGCTATGATGAGGATAAGGGACGCTGCTGAAAAGGGCAAGATAGAGCTTTCAAACGTCGTTACCACAGAGATCAATCTGCCATTCCTAGCTTACGATCAGCAGTCGGGGCCAAAGAACCTCATAATGCAATTGACTAGGTCGAAACTCGAAGAATTGCTCAAACCGATAATCGATCGATGCAGGCAGCCGATGCAGCAGGCGCTCCAAGATGCCAAAATTACCCCTGCAGACATTGAAAAGATAATCCTCATTGGCGGACCCACTAGGATGCCTATGGTGAGACAATTTGTAGCATCTGTCATGAACAAGGAACCCGAGCGCGGCATAGATCCAATGGAGGCAGTGGCGATGGGCGCTGCAATACAGGGCGCGATAATTGCTGGCGATGTTTCGACAGACATTCTACTCGTGGATGTAACTCCGCTCACGCTTGGAGTTGAAGTGCTGGGCGGGCTCAGGGAGCCACTGATCGAACGCAACACCACGATTCCGACTAAAAAGAGCAAGGTCTTCACGACTGCCGCCGACTTTCAGACCGCCGTGACAATCCACGTGGTGCAGGGCGAGCGGCCAATGGCAAACGACTGTGTGTCGCTTGGCATGTTCAACCTCTCGGGCATTCCACCGGCCCCAAGGGGCGTGCCACAGATTGAAGTCACGTTTGACATCGACGCAAATGGTATACTAAATGTAGCTGCAAAGGATACGGCGACACAGAAGGAAGCCAAAATCACTATAGCAGCAAACAACAAGCTATCAAAGGATGAAATTGAAAAATTAAAGAAAGAATCAGAGCAGTTTGCCGACGCCGACAGGAAGAAAAAGGAAGAGGCTGAAGTTCGCAATGAAGCAGACAACCTCATTTACGCAGCAGAAAAGCTGGTTAAGCAGGACCTCAAGGACAAGGTAAGGCCGGAACAAGCCGAGAAGGTGAATAAACTCATTCAGGAGCTCCGCGATGCAATTGCAAGCAACAACCCTGAAAGTATCAAGACAAAGATCCAAGAATTGAAGAACATCCTTGGGGAAATAAGCACCGCGGCTTACCAGAGCGCTGGCGGAGCACCGTCTGGAGCTCCTGGTGCGCAGGCCGGGGCTGCGGATGTGGGAGCTGGCTTTGCAGGGGGGCAGACTGGCGGTGGCAGCGCGGCCGGGCCAAACCCCAACCCATGACAATAATTGAACGTGCACCATACACGGTGAAAATGCAATGAGCGGCAAGCGGGATTATTACGAAATTCTTGGTGTGCAAAAGGGCGCAGGCAAGGATGAGATCAAGAATGCTTATCGCAAGCTGGCATTGCAGTACCATCCAGACAGGAACAAAGACAAAGCCGCGGAGGAAAAGTTCAAGGAGATATCTGAAGCTTACGCCGTACTGTCTGACGACGATAAACGTAAACGATATGACACTTACGGACACGTCGGGCAGGAGGAGGTGTTCCGTGGTTCTGAGGCTAACTTTGAGGAAATATTCCGCGACATGGGCTTTGGAGGATTCCGAGACATATTTGAGCAAGTATTTGGGGGTAGGCGCAGCGGATTTTTCAGCGACGACTTGTTTGGCTTTGGCGGAAGTCGTAGCAAGGGCCGCGACATAGTGTATGACATGGACCTCACGCTTGAAGACGTGTTGAAGGGCAGGAAGGAGGAAGTCGAAGTACCCCGCCTTGGCAGGTGCGAGACCTGCAGTGGCAGCGGGGCGGCGCCCGGCACAAAGGCACGCAGATGCACGGTGTGTGATGGTCAGGGACAGACGAAGCGTGTCTATAGCCAAAACAGGTTTTCGACGTTTGTCACGATGGAGACATGCAGGACGTGCCAGGG
>DAOL01000091.1:468-1299 GCA_002501845.1 Nitrososphaera sp. UBA217 | reverse complement strand
ACAGGGAACGGCCGCGAACGCAGTCCTAAAGCTTAAGGGCCGGGGGCTCCCCCGATATGGGAGCTCTGGCAGGGGGGACCAGCTCGTAAGGATAAACATCAAGGTCCCGGGCAAACTAAGCGAGAGGCAAAAGTCACTCCTCAAGGAGCTTGACAGGGAGCTCGATGAGAGCTGAAACCATACTTTAAATAGAATTTCCTACTATTTTTACAACGTATGTCGTCACCCTTTGATGAATGGTTTGGTAAGAGAAGACGCACTGGATCATGGTTCCCAGACATTGACGAAATGATGAAGGAAATGGAAAAGATGATGCAGGAGGCCTTCAGGAATGTAGAGCAACAGGTTCCAAAGAACCTTATTAAGGAGCGTAAGCTGGACGATGGCTCCGTAGTCAGAGAAATGGGTCCCATTGTTTATGGATATTCGGTCAAGATTGGTCCTGACGGCAAGCCCCAAGTAAGAAAGTTTGGCAACATCAACTCTTTTCCAAACGTACTTGGAGGGGGCTTGGCAGTCAAGGAAGAGCGGGAGCCGCTGGTGGACGTCATCAAGGGCAAGGAAGAGCTGAGGGTCGTCGCTGAAGTACCCGGCGTCAACAAGGAGGACCTGCGCGTTACAGCCGACGACAGCTCGGTCACGATCGAGTCTGTTACCGGCCAGCCGCGCTACCAAAAGCGCGTCGAGCTACCCGAAATCATTGACCCAAAGACTGCCAAGTCGACATACAAGAATGGCATTCTTGAAGTGTCGTTCAAGCTGAAAAGTAAGAGCAGTTCAGGCGTCTCCATCAATATCGAATAGCATCACAAAACGATATTATATTCGCTA
>DAOL01000091.1:0-353 GCA_002501845.1 Nitrososphaera sp. UBA217 | reverse complement strand
ATCATCGGACTTGCTTTTGTCCGGTTGATTGGTTAATTTTTATACCCAGCGATGCTGCTCGAAAAGTATGAGCTCTATTGCAGTTGAATACTATAACAGGAAATTTGGTGATGACAAGTCCGCAGCTTTCATTCACCTTGTAAGGGAGATTGGCGAGATAGCGTTTGCGATTGAAAAGAACAACATCGAGCACGCCAAAATGGAGATTACAGAATCCGTGGCCCTGCTTTATTACCTGGCAACAAAATACGGTCTTGACCTTGAAGCCAACGTGAGGGCAGTATACACCAAAAAACTGGACATGTTGAATACCAAGCATGATCACGCTCCGCGACGACCTTGACGCAATCACC
>DAOL01000049.1:41789-42471 GCA_002501845.1 Nitrososphaera sp. UBA217 | reverse complement strand
ATACCGATTCGCTTTTCTTGAAAAACCCATCACCCACTGCAATAGATGAAGTAGCAGTGTGGGCCCACAATAACCTCGGCGTCGATCTTGAAATAGACAAGCAGTACCGCTATGTTGTATTCAGTGAGCTGAAGAAGAACTATCTGGGCGTACTTGCAGATGGCACTGTAGATGTCAAGGGTCTTACAGGCAAAAAGTCTCACACGCCGCCTTTCATCAGGAATGCATTCTATGACATCCTGGCCATACTTGGCAAGGTGAACTCTGAGAAAGACTTTGAATCTGCCAGAGAGAGTATCAAGAATGTCATTCTGGAAAACGCAAAGAATCTGGAGGCACGCAAGATCCCGCTTGATGACCTTAGCTTTAATGTCACCATAAATAAATCTTTGAAGACATACGGCAAAAAGACTGGCGCAAAGACTATGGATGGCAAGAATGCAGATACGTACAAAGGTCTTCCACAGCACATCAAGGCAGCTAACATGCTTGTAGACAAAGGTCGTGAACTGCGAGCTGGCGATGTCATTTCCTACGTCAAGACAAAGTCAGGAGAAGGCGTCAAGCCGGTGGAGCTTGCAAAGCCTGAAGAAATCGACACCGAGAAATACCTTGAGACGATGGAGTCGACGTTTGAGCAAGTGTTGTCTGCATTGAACTTTGATTTCAAATCGGTGTTAGG
>DAOL01000049.1:29275-41762 GCA_002501845.1 Nitrososphaera sp. UBA217 | reverse complement strand
GTGTCAGGATATTTGACCTTGGCGACCTGAAACTACCAAGGTCAAAGAGCATTGCCAAGAAGCTTGCGTACCTTGATTCTGCCATTCCGAAGGTAGTTTCTTCGCTGCGCAAAGACGGCAAAATGCCGGTTATGCTAGGTGGTGAGCACACGCTGTCATATTATCAACTGAAAGCGCTGGCGGGTGAAGAGCCGGTGGTAATACATTTTGATGCACATCGCGACATGAAGCTCGAATACGAGGGCCTGAAGATATGTCACACCACCCCATTCTATCATTTGCTAAAATACATCTCCGGCAAGAACCTGATCCAAATTGGCATCCGGCAAACAGATAAAGAGGAGAACGAAACGGCTGCCAAGAACGGCGTCACGACCTTCGACGCGTGGCAGGTGCACGACGACATTGGCGCCGTCGCGGATCATTTGCAAAAAGTTACCGCTAACAAAAAGATCTATATCTCGTTTGACATAGACGCTTATGACCTGCCCTATGTGTCCTGCACTGGGACGCCCGAGCCGTTCGGCCTTGATCCTTTTCAAGTGCTCAAGCTGGTCAAGGCAATAAGTCCCTCAGCCCGTCTCATTGGAATAGACATGGTCGAGGTAGGGTTGAAAAATGGCGATTACAGAGAGGGCGCGCTTGCGACCCAGACGCTTTATCGGATATTGTCGAGGAAATATGCTATACCATGATCTGAGGCCTTGTAGAGAGGTGCGTTGGAAGGTTGAGCGGCATGTATGGTTTATCCTTTGTCTGCGCTTTTACTTCACCCATCAATTCTTCTAATGTGATTTCGCGCTGCTTGCCCTCGTTCCGGTCCCGGACTACCAGCTTGGTAGCATTGATCTCCTTATCGCCAATGACAACGCTGTAACGTATCCACTCTGTTTCTGACTCGCGTATCTTTTTGCCCACTGTTTCGTCCCTGTCGTCGATATCGGCTCGAATCTGGTTCGTAGAGAGCTCAGCAAGTATCTTTTCACAGTATTCCGTGTGCTCCTTGCCGACAGGAATCACGCGGACCTGGGTGTGCGACAGCCAGAGTGGAAACGACGGAATGCCCCCGGTCTTGGACACTTTAGCGGACTTCTCCAGCAATGCATAGATTACGCGCTCAACTGCGCCTGAAGGTGAGTTGTGCAATATTATCGGGTTTTTCTTGCTGCCGTCCTCGTCGACAAACTCGATGTTGTAGCGCTTGCCATTCTCTACGTCTATCTGGTCGGTTGAAAGCGCTGATGCCTTGCCCAGACCGTCCACGTAGTTGAACTCCCATTTTAGTGTAAAGTAGAAGAAGCGTTCCTTCCACATCTCAACCATAACCGGCTTGCCGAGCCTGTTGATAAGCCCAGCGATGAACTCTTTGTTCTCGCTGTAAAAGTCCTCGGTAAATCTGATCCCCATTTCCACGTCTTCTATGGACAGACCTAATGCTTCAAGGACGCTTATAGAAAGCTCAAAGCGCTTGCTAAATTCTTGCTTTGCCTGATCCAGATCGCGACAGAGCGCGTGACAGTCAGGCATCGTGAACGCGCGCAGCCGACGCAGGCCCACAAGCTCGCCGCTCTTTTCGCGTCTGAATGAATACCGCGTCAATTCATATAATTTGACGGGCAAGTGCTTGTAGGATATGTTGAAATCCTTGGCCATAAGGAACTGGCCAAAGCACGCCGCAAAGCGCAGGAAGAGGTGCTTGTTGTCCGACACGATGTTGTATTGTCTGGCAGGGAACCGGTTGAAGTAGCTCTCCATCGAAGGGTGTTTTGTGTCGTACATTATTGGTGTCTCGACTTCGATGCCGCCGTACTCCATCACGCGTCTTGTAACATACTGCTCGATAAGAGACTTCATAAGCCTGCCCTTTGGATAGTATCGCATGTTGCCGGCGTCCGAAGCTGGCTCATAGTCGGCTATCGCTAATTTTTTCATCAGCCTGACGTGTGCCGGCTGCTCCTCAACAGCCCTTTTCTTGGCCATTTCATAGCTTGCCAGCACCTGCAGGTTCTGGTCCTGCTTTTTGAACTTGTACTCACTCACCGGCATCATCATACCACCAGGCTGCAGAATGTACCAGAATGATTGCAACTTTTCTTCTGCCTTGAGAGCGGTCGACTCTTTTTCGCCGTGTAAATGCCCTGCATGTTCGTGCTCTGCCTGCTTGGTTATCTCTTTGGCGTTTTCTGCAAGCGGGTGGCCCTTTACCTTAATGTTGAATGACTTTGTCCAGCCAAAAGGCGCGCGGTAGACTTGATTTATAGATCCTTTCGCAAAACTTTCAACTGATATTATTATGCCTACTGCCACGCTTGGCGGCGCAAGGTCAGAGCTTAGGTGGGCGTAAGGATAAATCAAGAGTCGGCTGCTCTTGACCATGTCAAGGTACTTTTTTATCTCTTCAACTGCTGCCCTTGCTACACTTTCATCGTCCCCATTTTCCACTGCGACAAAAGCTACTACCAAGTCTTCGATCCTTACTCTAGACTTCGACGCAATGTCTTCTGCATCCTTGATCTCCTTTTCGATTGGCTCATATTCGATAAAATCTGAATGGAGCTGCAGCAGTCGCATGTCCTATCCCAATCACGCATCTAATTTAAGCCCATCTGGCTCTCTCGTTTTCTCTGTCTTCCTTTGTGAGCTTTTTCCATTCCTTGTAGTGTTCCCTGCAAAGGTAAACGCGCTTGCTTCCACCAAGCCCTAGGTCGGGGGCCATGCTTGCCTTGGTCCCGCTCATCGAGCGCTCGGCCTGATTCGCGCAACCACCGACACTGCAGTTAACGCCCTTGTCTACCCGCCCCATGCTGGCATGAGATTTATTTCCTAGCTATAAAAAGCTGACTGGGTTAGCTTAATACTAAAGCCTGCCCAATTATCGAAGGTTGCCGTACAGCGATCCTCTATGCAGCAAATGCCTCCACTTTCAGAACCTGCACTCCGAAGTAGTGTCAAAGCTGCCTAATGGTGGCGAAATAAGGCGATGCACTGTGGGAATATGCCANNTTTCACTTATCTTGTATTTTGCGGAAGCTTCGTAAAGCAGACCTGCTTGTTTGAGCGCCGATACCATCGATCCGAGCCTCTGATGAGGGACGTTTGCCTTGCGTATCAGGAGTGTGACGGTCGCGCCAGTGTCGTACCCCTCGTAGCTGTACTGCTTTGCGGTGGACAGGATGTCCGCTATTATGCTGACATGAGTCCTATAACCCGCTGCCAATTTGCGAGTTCATCCTCCCGAGGCCGCTTGTCAGCCCGAACTTTGAGAACGGAACAAACATGAGCCCAAATCCGGCAACCTTGATCGAAAGCGCCGCAACGTAGAACGAGCCGGGAAAGATAAAGTTGTACCAAGATAAGAGTTCTGCCAATGCCAACAGACCAAGACCGGAACCTATCATTAGGGTACTGGTTCTCCTGCCCTGCATATACGATGCCATTGTTTCAATCGACACATATACTAATAGTATAAAAGAAATTGACCTAACGAGATGTTCTAATGAATTACCTGGTATAACAAAGCCGGTAATTGCGAGAGGCGCAAGGAGAAGATGCCGGTGAGGTGAAAAGTCAAAGCTTTTGAGGCTGTGTGAGAAGGCAATAAAAAAGTAGCCGATTGCCTGCGCCGCCAGCCCGGCAGTTGTTATTGCCTGAGAATAGTCTCCTGCAAAGAGTCCACTGGCGAGGAGAGCGAATCCTATGGCTACGGACGTAAATGCAAAGGTAAGGCGCAGCAGATTCGGACTTGCCACTGTGGCATAGCCAGAATAAGCGAACCTGCCGATAAACGCCGAGATCCCAAGCCCCAGCAAGTTCAGTGGTAGCTCGAATAGAACCTCCAACATGATTCTGGAGAGTTTTCCAATTTTTAACTCTATTTGTAGTCTGAAAGTATGTCGCGGTACCGCGCGTCTTTGTAGGCGATGTATTTTACGTATTCGCCATACGTCATGTCAAATGAGCAGTTTGAGCATTTGACAAAGGTAAAGTCGTCTGCCAGCTCTGCGATGCCTTTGCAGTCGGGACAGCGGACCTTCACAACCGAATTTGGCCGTCAAAAGTATAATAAGGTTATCCAAATTCTGGTCAGATTTGGAAATAGATTCATAAACCAAGAGGTTGCTATATTATTTATGGACAGCACGCTTAGGCCGGTATTAAAGCGCCAGTTGTTAGTGATTGGTGCGAGCCTAGGAACTGGACTGCTGTTTACCTACTTTTTCGGATTTTTCATCGGCCTAGCGGTCAACTTGGCCGTGATGGTCGGCGTAATATTCTACATCAGGAGAAAGCAGCTTGGTGCACTGAGGTCGCTGGGCTTTAGCGACGAGATAGGTGGCGGGAGATATGGAAATGCAGGAGTGAAGCTGAAATACATATGCCTGTCATGCGGGGCAGAAGTCAAGGGTACAAGATGCGGCAGCTGCGGCTCTAACATGAAAAAACCGCTATTTTAGCTGCTGGCTGTTGAAAACCAGACTCTCCTTTCATTGATTGTGAGAAATACTCCTCCAGCAGAAGCAAGCACTGGCAGAGCGACAGAGGCTAAAGTCAAATTTGCCGTATAGTTCGCCCATCAGTGTTGAATCAAAACTGCACGCAATAGGCATTGGTCGGTTGGTGTAAAGAGCAAGGCCGATCGGTGTGGCCAAGGTTTATTACGACTCTTACGATCAATTAAATGGCCACTATCATGTAATAAGTATCATAAAAGTTCATTTTTATGATAATTTATAAAAAATTTACAAATTGCTGTTGCTCTAAAATACGCCCGAACATTCAGTGCTTTTTCTCCAACCTCGACAACTTATAATATCCAGCGAACATCAACACTGAAGATGAGCAAGACCTGCTTGAAATGCGGTAAGACTATCGAAGAAGATGTGGACGACCCGGCGGCGGACAAGTACCCTTCTTGCGGCGCGTGTTGGAAGGAATGGACTACCTATGCCGTCACGGTAATGAACGAACTGAGACTAGACATGTCGCTTCCAGAACACAGGAAGGCCCTGCGCAAGTATGAGCGTGCGTTCTTTGGCCTTGAAAAGGGGATTAGTGAGATCGAAAAAAAGCCGGACAACCCCGAAGGACAGCACGGCCACCACCACTGATCATTTCAGTCCGACAGCTTTCAGCGAGTCCTCCGGGACTTGCTTTAATATTTCGTACCTATTTGGGAATGAAAAGAGCACTTCTTGCAGCGAGTCTGTGAGGCGTTCCTGCTGCTTTTGGTCGAGGGACAAGAACGTCGCGGTCAGCGATCTGAAGTCGAGCTTTTCAATCAGGCGCGTATTTTCCAGGATTTGTTTGCAATATGTCTGGAACATTATTGCCCTCTTTTCTGTGTCAAATTCTGATAATATTTCAAGCCACGTCCGAAAGAGCGCTGACAGTTTGTTTGGATCTATCGTCGGCGCTGCGGACAGGGCCATGTTGATTGTTTCGCGCTTGTCATTATCGCTCATCGCATAGAACTCCTTGAGCCTATTCAAGAGCATAGGCTTGCGCAAAAAGACTGGCAGGTTTGCAAGTATCTGCATGATGTTGCCGGCGGCGTTGCTCACGCATACAACTATGACCGCGGAGGAATTTAATTGGTAAGGATGGATTAAATAAGCTCACAATGCGAGAGAACCCGTATGCCGTGCCTTGTCACAGTCGGGGGATTTTATGGTGATGAAGGGAAGGGCAAGATTATTGCATATCTGGCGAAAAAGGACAGCCCTACAATTGCAGTCAGGGGTGGCGTAGGACCGAACGCCGGGCACACATTCACTTTTGAAGGCAAGGAGTACAAGGTGAGAATGCTGCCAAGTGCGGCGCTCAACCCAACGACCAGACTTTTGATCGGAGCTGGAGTGCTCGTCAACCCGCAAGTGCTGCTAAAAGAGATTGCCATGTTCCAGTCAGACGACAGGACTTTCGTGGATGCCCAATCCGGCGTTATTGAACAAGCGCACATTGATCGAGACAAGGGCGAGGACTACCTCAAGAACAAGGTTGGCACTACCGGGACCGGGACCGGGCCGGCAAACGCAGACAGGGCGCTCCGGACGCTCAAGCTTGCCAAGGACGTTCCCGAATTATCACTCTACATCGAAGATGTAAGCAATTCTGTCAATTATGCCCTTGAAAACAACGAAAATGTGCTGGTAGAAGGCACCCAGGGCACATATCTATCTTTATTCCACGGCAGCTACCCATACGTCACTTCAAAGGACGTTACTGCTTCTGCCATCTGCTCAGATATTGGCATAGGGCCGAAAAGGGTCGACGACGTGCTTGTTGTATTCAAGGCGTACGTCACACGCGTCGGCGGCGGGCCGCTCCAGAACGAAATGAGCGAAAACGAAGCGAAAAAGCGCGGCTGGCAGGAGTTTGGCAGCGTGACTGGCAGACAGAGAAGGGCGTCCCCTTTTGACTTGGATCTTGCTAAAAAGGCTATCAGGCTTAACAGCGCAACGCAGCTGGCAGTGACCAAGATGGACGTGCTGTACTCCCAGTGCGCCGGAGTGCGCGAATATGCAAAATTACCCTCAGAAGCAAAGAACTTTATTGAGAACATCGAGGGCGAAACAGGCCTTAAGGTTGCCCTGATAGGCACTGGGCCTGAACTCTACGACGTGGTTGACCGCCGGTCATAGCTTGCGACAAGGGCCTTGACGACATCCCTGCATGATCGCAGGTCGTAGAGCAGCTTTTTCCTGTCTGACGACAGGTCGATCCTAGCAAGCATTGACCTTGCTTCAATGATGTCAATTGCTTTTTTTGCAAGCTTTTCCGGCGCGACTTCTCCTTCCAGGTTGTAACGCAGCTTCAGATCCATGATGGCATATTCCAACGCGACGTATGCCCACCACATAGACGTCCTGTCAGGGTCGCCTGCAACAATTGCCTTGGCTTTTCCCACGAGCTCGCTCAGCTTGTCCAAATTGCGATGACTTTAATACTGCACGTATTAACAATATTGCGATTTGCCGCTCAAAGCGCCATGCTACATTGCATTGGCAGGCCTGAAGGACTTCGGCAGGCTGGTATGCGCGCTGGAGCGGACACCCCTGCCGACATTTTCGCTTCAATTCAACAAGCATGAAGTGCTGGCGGCCCAGACTGACTTTATCAACGGCAGACCGGTTATCTATTACGCAGAGAGCGACTCTAAAGACGGTCAGTACCTTGCTTATCGGGTAAGCAACGGAGTTGAAGAAGTTTTACTTGCCGCCTCGGTAGACAACCCCACTTTTGTCTACTCACCAATCCTGAAGGTGGAGAAATTTCCGCGCGCGCTTGCAAGGTCTGCAAAGATTGAGAAAAAGTCTGGCTATACCGTCATAAAATTGAAAGATTTATCGAGCCTTGCCAAGGTTGCCGCCTACAAGACCATGTACGAGGAGCCGCCACTGCCGCTGTTCTTGTTCAGGGGACGCGGGGGCAAGATATTCCTTGGCGCCACAATGAGCGCAAGTGACAATGAAACTATATCATACTTTTACTATGTTGCACTGAACCAAGAGCCAAGGGAGCCGTTCCTGCGCTATTCGAGTCAGAGGGCCGAGCAGCCAGTATTCTCTGCAAGGCCGGAGGAGCACGGTTACGTCTACCTCAAGGTGATAAGGCTTGCAGTGGACCACCCACTGGTAAAGACCTATGACTAGGCCATTTCGCAAAAGAATCGCCAGAGCAGCTGACGCCAAGAAAAGCCCGATAGTGCTAGCGCTCGACCCGCCGGCAAACAGGCGTAACCTGTCGGAATTCGCAGCGAAAACCATCCGCGTCGTAGAGCAACACATTTGCGCAGTCAAGATGAATTTCCACATTATCCTCCCGCTGTCTGCGTCTGAAATATCGCAGATAAATAAGCTCCTGCATTCGTACGGCCTGCAATCGATCGCGGACATCAAGTTGAACGACATTGAAAACACTAACGAAGTTGCAGTCGAGCACCTGACAAGGATGGGCTTTGACGCCTTGATAGCAAACCCCTTTATAGGCAAGGGCGGGCTGGCGGCGATTGCGCAAAAGGCACACAGGTCAAATGTAGGAGTCATTGCGCTGGTCTATATGAGCCACCCCGGAGCAAAGGAGGGCTTTGGGCTCGAGGTTGGCGGCCGAGGTTTGTATAGGGAGTTTCTTGATAGGGCAGCCCACGCCAGGGCCGACGGCGTCGTAGTTGGCGCAGCCCAGCTTGACATTCTAACACAGATGGCGAAGCGGTTGCCTGTATATTCGCCTGGAATCGGAGCGCAGGGCGGCGATGCTACACGGGCAGTCAGTAGCGGCGCAGACTATTTGATAATTGGCAGGTCGATAGTAGAGTCCAAGCAGCCGGACAAGGTTGCAAAAGAAATCCAAAACAAGATTTTATCGGTACGCAAGTGATCGCTTCTGCAAATAATCCCTGGCTGCTGATAGCAAGTTCTTGGCATTACGAAAACTCAGCTGTTGCATAGCGTCGTCAAATTTTCTCCAAGCAAACCCGATGTGCTCGTGCGAAAGAGTAACTTGGTGCGTGCGCGTCCGAGCAAGGAAAAGCACAACCTCCTTCTGGACAAGCCTCTTGCCGTGCCTGTACTTGTATTCGATTTTCATGTGAAAGCCGTCAAGGAATTCGACGTCTGTAATGCCGGTTTCTTCTCTTATCTCGCGGGTGGCGGCCTGCTTTTCGTTCTCGCCGGCCTCGATGTTGCCCTTTGGAAAATCCCAGTGGCCTGCGGTGTAGTGCAAGAGCAGGTATTCCGGCTCCGCGTTGTCCTCCATGTAGAACACCACTGCGCCGGCGGACCGCTCGTCTACCAATAGTTTGAGATTGAGCTGGCTATTTGTAAGTTTTTTGCAGGTTTACTGTTCATCTTCTTCCGGTTGGTCTTCTTGCTGCTGGAGCGTAGGCGGCGCATAATCATGTATATCGAGCCATTCTTGCTGCGTCATCCAGTAACCGCAATACCACTTTTGCTGCTGTTGGTCGTAGTCGCCATGCTGTGACACGCCTTGTCGTTTCTAGGCACCTTTACATTAGTGTTTCAGAACTTCGCTGCCGCCCTTTTTGTTCCTGAAGTATTGATACAGGAAGGTCGCGGCTACAAGCGACACTGCAAGTCCTATCAAGAGGGACGAGATTAGCGTGAATGGGTTTGTGCCCTCTGTGAGCACGGACGTGAACTGGAGCACAGGTATGTAGAGCAGGGCAAGCACAGCCAAACGGAGGATATCTGACATTGTCCTCGCGCTTCCCCTGAACCAGTTGCTGAGTAGGACACCGCCTAGGATTGTAGCAATACCTATCCACAGCAGCGTTATGGTGCCAGTGGTAAAGCTGCCTACAATGACCCTGTTTGACAGGACGTCGAGCGCACTCATGCCCTGCCTGAGCATGTTTGTTGGGATGCTAGAGATGCCGTTTGCAATCGCTGCCAGTATCATGAGAACGCCGGCGATGATAGAGAATATCTTGATGAATGAAGTAGGCGTCAGCCTGCCAAATGAGCTTAGCGTTTTGTCGATGTCAAATGCCCTGACAATGAACGCGCCGCCAAGGATTGCCAATATGATGGCAGTGATCCACTTTCCGGCATCGAAAATGACCGCTAGCGCACCCGCTGCCAGCAGGACGCCGGGCACGCCAAGGAAGAATTTGGAATACTGCGAATCGTAAACGAGCATCTTCAGATACCTGCCAAGCACCGCGTAGGAGTATTCCACGCTCCTGCTGTGCCTTATGATGACGCGCTGAACCGAGATCACCGGTACCCTTGACTGAATAACAGGCATTACTGTCTCGTCGTCCTCCCCGTCTGACACGATCACTGCACCGTCAGCATGGTATTTCTCAAGTATGCTTTTCACCTCAAGGCTGATCTTCTCGTCAGCCTCAACGCCTCTGTTGAACTTGCCGGCCACTACGGCGACCTCAGCCGTGTAACCCTTGCTCACAAGCTCCTCATACGTCTTTACCGCGCCAAAAATCGCGTTCGAGTCCGCGTCTTCCGGGTCTTCGATCGCGAGTCTCGTGCCTGCATTGATGCACGCGTCGCGACCAACAATCGGAGTCTCAATTCCTCCCTTTGAACCAATATCGTCGTCTCTGTCTATGCATAATACAAGAATTTTGTTGTGCGAAGCCTCTTTTGAGTGGCTTGCGATCTTGGCGCCTTCTGGGCTGCTTTTCTCAAAATCAGAGTGCGGCAATTTGGATGTCAGTACTTTACAGAATTGTTTACAGGTTAATTAATTTAATCAACTTTAATCGAGGGTTATTTGGTTTATTGAAATAATCTTCCGAAGTGAGCCCTCGTCTAGAAGAGGAACTATTGCTTAAAGTCGAGGCAGACAATGTAAAGCTCGCTGCTCTCCTGCCGGCTTGCCGAAGGCTTGTTTAGGAGAACCCGGCCAAAGCTAGTCTTCAAATCAGCCCTAAACTCGTTCAGCAAATCGCCCTCGAACACCTTGAACACGGCGCTTCCCCCCACTCTCAAGACCTGACGAGCAAAGCCGAGCGCGGTTGCAGAGAGGGAGATCTGGCGCGCGTGATCAATGTCCCACAGGCCACTCACGTTTGGGGCAAGATCAGACAGGATGACGTCGGCCTTGCTCCCCAAGATGCCGACGATTTTCTCAAACATGTCCACATCCTCGATGCTGCCCTTCAGCACCGTTGCACCGGCAACCGACTCGACAGGCTTTAGGTCTATGCCGACAACCTTGCCAGCCTGTCCCACTTCTTTTGTAACTACCTGCAGCCAGCCTCCCGGAGCGCACCCGAGATCGACCACTTTGCTGCCCTTTTTGATAATGTGGTAAGAATTGTTGAGTTGCAATAATTTGTAAGCCGACCTTGCGCGGTACCCCTGGTCTTTTGCCAGCCGGCGGTACTGGTCTTTGCGCGCGTCAGCAAGTCTCATTTTTTAGTAGAAGGCTTTTGTGGTTTCTTGTTTGAATTGCTGTTGTCGAAGGAATTGATGAGCCAGTCTTCGATTAAGTTACAGCTCGTGGGGCTATACGAGCCCTCAAGAGAACACATATGCTCGACAGGACATGTCAAGCAGGGCGCCTGTTCGATGCTTGTGGTGTCAACCGGCAGTTTGACGGCAAACAGCTTGTAGGTCCATCGGCCACTTTCAAGGATTTTTTCGCGCCGGATGAGCGAGCGTTTTTCTAGGCGGATGGCCACACGAGAGCCGTCGCGGCTCGTCAGATCAAGCTCCTTCCACAGCTCCGACTGCAGTATGCCATCCTTGCCATTGCTGATTATAGTGCGGAAAACCTTGCCGGTAATATCTTCAATTTGAGCCTCATTTAATTTCAATCAACATAACCCCGAAGTAAGACATCATTAATTATCGTTGAACCGATAAATAACCCTTTTTGAACGCGAGTTGACCGGAAGATTAATCAAAAGTAATAGCTTGATATCGCTAGCGATTCTTGGTGAAGGCTATTTGGCTTTCTTCTTCTTTTCGTTATGGCCAAATATCCTGTCAAAGTATTCTGATGACTCAAGCGCTGTCTCTGCGGCTTCGCCTTCTTTAACGTTTGCCAGCCTCTTGGCAGCCTTTTTCTTGTATTCCAGCTGCATCTGTCGGGCGATCTGGATCCTTTGTGCCTGGGGTGATCCTGCACCGTGCATAGATTCTGTTAGATATCCTACAGCATTTCGCCCAAGTGTCATATTTTCAATCAACCTCAAAATCCTCATCCTGTTTTCCGTCGAGACTCCCTTTCTCCCCTTCAGGTATTTTTCAAGGAGGGGTCCAGTCACCGAGCTGCGGAACTCTTTCTCTGAGGGCATTGTAACCATAAGGCCGCCAGCAATATCCTGCGCCATCCGGCCTATTTCGTACGGAAATCGAGTGACGCTATGTTTGCAGACGTTTGCCAGCATGTCGTCATTCTGCCAGTTGCCTGATGACGTCTTGTGGGACATGTATGAAGACGCGATTCCTGCGCCAAATATTGCTTCATTAAGATAGGTCATTTCGACAAGCTTGTCCTTGATATGTGAAGCGTTGGCAACACCGTTGTAGTCGGCGATTGCCGCTGCTGCGCCTATGAGAACGTCGCCGAGGCCCGTCTTGCAGACGTAGCTGCGCCTGTGATAGCAGGTAAAGCGCTCAACAAGCATGGCGGCGTACTCGTATTCGCCATTCATGAATATCACCTCGTTTGGAATGAACACGTCCTTGAAGATCACCATGGCCTCCTGGCCGGAATACATGACGTTGCCGGCGTCGATTTCGCCTCCCTCCATGCTTCGCGTATCGCACGATTGCCTACCGTAGATGTAGGCGATGCCGGGCGCGTCCACAGGGACTGCGCCAACTAGGGCATAGTCCTTGTCCTCGGCCTTTAATCGCATCGTAGGCATGACGACTATCCAATGCGAGTTGATGCAGCCAGTCTGATGGGCCTTTGCGCCTGTGATATAGACGCCCTTGCTGTCGCGCCTTGTAATATGCACAAACATGTCCGGGTCTTCCTGCTGGGAAGGCGACAG
>DAOL01000049.1:0-29196 GCA_002501845.1 Nitrososphaera sp. UBA217 | reverse complement strand
ATCATTGGGTGATCAACCGGCTCTTTTACAAGCTCACCAAAAAGGTAGATTTCGAGCTTCCTGCCCCTAAGGCTCTGGATGTACTCTGCCCCGTTCTTTATAGGCATCTGTGAAAGTACTAGCACTTGAATGTTATTTATATTTTCTTAGCTGTGATTTAGTAAAAAAATAGGATCATTTTCTGTAGTTTTTACACAATTCGGCCAAAGGCAACTACTGTATGTATGTTTGGTTTTTCCTGTCAAAGTTTCTAACAACCTGGAAGTCCTTGCTGAACTGCGACTGCATTAGCGATCTTAGTTCCGGATATATTGTAGAGGGATCTTGTTTTGCCATTTTTGTCGCAGTGTGTTCGTCGCCAAGCATCCAGTTGCACAGCTCAAAGGTCATCTGGCGCACAGTGTTTTCGTCAACGATGCCCAGGCTGTGTAGATACTCATGCGCAAGCACCATGAACATGTACGAGTTGTACTCTTCGGTCGAACCTGCAATTTTTCTGACCGCTGCCAAGAGGTAGCTGTTCATAACTATGGCATTGGAGCCCAAGATGTGATACGCGCCAAGGTTGCTCGGCATCATTTGCAGTATCAGGCTCAGTCCTGCCCTGTGCATCCTGAACTTTTGCAGAACGACTGACTTGACCAGTTCGAAGGTCTCATCAAAGTCCTTGAGCTTTGCTACCCTTTCGCGGAACTCCATTTGCTCCTCTGTCGGCACTGTCATTATTTCGCTGCACAACCGTATAAAGCATGATGCTTCGCAATCTTTTTTATAGCCAGATTATGGCCTTACTGTAGTGGGAACAAAAGCCAAGCAGTTAGACTTGCGCGACATAGTAACCAGCTATCCCGATTTTCCAAAGCCGGGCATCCTGTTCCGCGATATCAACCCAGTTTTCAAAAGAAACGACGCTCTCAATCATATCACCGACGAATTCTATCGGCGCTACGGCAGAGCGAGGGTAGACGTCGTCGCTGGCATAGAGTCAAGAGGTTTTATCATAGCGACTGCGCTTGCACTAAAGTTTGGCAAGGGCGTAGTGATGGTCCGCAAGGCTGGCAAGCTGCCGGGCAAAACCCTGAAAAGGTCCTATGACATTGAATACGGCAGTGCGACGATGGAGCTCCAGCAAAACGCGATAAGCAAAGGCGAAAACGTATTGATCGCCGACGACCTTATAGCAACAGGCGGGACGGCTGCAGCTGCCGCGCAATTGGTAGAAGAGCTTGGCGGCAAGGTAGCCGGCTTTGCATTCATTATTGAATTGTCAGACATGCGTGGTGCGGACAGGTTGCGCAAGATGGGCTACAAGGTCCAGTCGCTGGTGACCTATCATGGCGAATAGCGCGGACATTGGGATCATTGGCGGCACCGGCATCTACGACCCGGGACTTTTCAGTAGCAAGCGTGAGACCAAAATGCACACTCCCTATGGCGAGCCTTCCGACCTTGTAACAATCGGAGAGTATTCAGGAATCAAGATTGCGTTCATTCCGCGCCATGGCAGGGGTCACAGGATACCGCCTCATAGTATAAACAGCAGGGCCAACATCTGGGCTCTCAAGCAGCTTGGCGTCAAGCGCATTATCGCGCCATCAGCTGTCGGCAGCCTGCAGGAAGGTTACAAGCCCGGCGACATTGCAATCCCAGACCAGTTCATCGATTTTACAAAGAAGAGGCAATATACGTTCTACGACGGCGGGCAGGTGTGCCATGTTTCTGTCGCAGACCCGTTCTGTCCCGAGCTCCGTAACACCGCGATCGACAGGATGAAGAAGTTGAAATTTCCGATGCACAATAAGGCGACCTACGTCTGCATCGAAGGGCCGCGGTTTTCAACAAGGGTTGAATCGAAGTTCTTCCGTGACGTACTGAAGGCTGACATAATCGGCATGACNNATGAGCTTCCGCTGAATCGTTAATTGCAACTGTTCTGGATCGATGTGCATCTTGACAATTTTATCTATCGTAGTCTTGGCGATCTTGACGCTTGCATTGTGACCGCCAATGCGGCCGAACGCGATTGCGGTGAACCTGAATTCCTGACCCTTCACAACGAAATAGCCGGACAGTTTGCTTGCCACCGCGCTTCCGCTGGCGCTTTTCACAAATACCGTAACCGGGATTTCATCGTCATCTTTGTGCATCATTTCTTTGGCCCATCCGCCACTTCCATGTTGCGGTTCACATTTTCTTCAACCAAAAAACTCCACCAATCAGGGTCGGCGATCTTGAAATCCTTGACTATTACCTCAATTGGTTTGTCATCGGCGTCCGTAAATGCAAGCTTGCCATCTTTGATCATTTTAACGAGCCGCCACCTCAAATGACCCTTCCTGACCCTGCTTATAGCCACGACCCATTTTTTGTCCTTGTCGATTTTAGGCATGCCGATGTAGTCAACGATTTCTTCAATGCCTAGGCGCTTCTCCTCGCAGAACAATTCCTTTGTCAGCAGGCTGCGCCAAATGTCTACCGAGCCCATAGTCTTGCCGTTCTCGTTGATGTTGATTACCCCAAAGTAGACCACCTTGTCGCCGCCAGTCGGGTCTGAAGTCGTCATTACGATATTCTTCTTGCAGGGTGCCACCTATTTAGTTCTTGCATCGTCATATGACTTCTCCAAGACGATCCCGATGTTGTCGACCTTGAGGTTTTTCTTGAAAGGCACATCTTCTTCCTCGCAGCGCCTCCGATAGCGATTGGTGATCGCAAACCGCGGGTGAAGTGACTCAAACTCGGTTTTTGTTATTTCAATTACCATGCCTCTGCTCACAAGGGACTTTGCAGCCGCAAGCGCGCGTTGCTCGTCGTTCCAGCCCAGCGCGCCAGAAATCTTTGCAGCGTCCATCTTGCCCCTCTTTACTATTGCTAAGAATACCTTGGCCTCGTCATCGCTTACCTTGAGCTCCGAAATGATGGCCTCTTCTACATTTGAAAGGTTCACTGCCATGTTATCATACTTCTAGCGACATTTCACGCAGCAGGTCATCTTTGGAAAGTCGATGATAATGACTTCATTTTTGCCAATGATCTTTTTCTCTATCCAGCCCATGCCAAACAGTTAGTCGGACAACTATTTATCCTATGTTAGAACTGCACAAGATTGCGGTACTTCCTGTAGCGCTCCTCGACGTCGTCTTTTGTTATAGACAGTAGGCGCTTGACTCCAAAGTCTTCGACTGCAAACGAGCCCATAACGTTGCCGTATATCACCGCCTCCTTCATAGTTGCAAAATCAAACTTGTTCCTGCGCGCAATGTGACCTAAGAAGCCGCCGGCAAATGAGTCGCCGGCGCCAGTTGGGTCGACTATTTCGTCGAGGAAAAACGCGGCTGCTGGGAACACCTGATTATCATTTGTAAACAAGATAGCGCCATGCTCGCCCTTTTTGATAATGACAAATTTCGAACCCCATGACATTATTTTTCTTGCGCATTTTGCAAAGTTGACTTCTTTGCACAAGAGCCGTGCTTCATTGTCATTTATCACAACGCCGTCTGCCATGTTTATCATCTTGACGACATCATCGCGGCTGCCATTTATCCAGAATTCAATGGTGTCACACACCACCAACTTTGGTTTCTGGAAACGCTTGAGGATCTTGATGTTCTGACTCGGGTCGTTGTTTGCAAGGTACACATAGTCAGACTTTACGTATTCTTCCGGTATTACTGGGTCAAACCCTGCCGCGACTCCAAGCTCGGTCTTGTTCGCAGTCCTGTTTGACAGGTTGTAATCAAACGTCGAGTCATAGTGGAAGGTCTTGCCCCCCTGCACGGTGACGACGCCTTTTGTGTCGATATGTTTTGACATAAGCGCCTTGATGTGGTCGGCAGGCATGTCCGATCCCACTACTCCTACAATCGATGTCTGCGCGAACATACTTGAAGAAATGGACGCAAAGGTGGCTGCGCCGCCCAGTATCCGGATCTCTGTTCTAAAGGGCGTGCGGGTGGTGTCAAGGGCCACCGTGCCAAAGACCGTCAGCAATGCCCGTGAACAAGCGCTCTTTCGTAATTAAATGCTTGCCACCATCATTAAATAGTGAACGGGGCGATCATAAACAGTGCGGTTAGTAGTGGCTATTACCGGCGCTTCGGGGGTAATCTATGGCATAAGGACGCTTGAAGTGCTCAAAAAGCTAAAGATTGAGACGCACCTTATTATGAGCGAGTGGGGCGCCAAGAACATAAAGATAGAGACTGACAAGACTGCCCACTACGCTAGGTCGCTTGCCACGAAATGCTACGAAGACGACAACATGGCCGCGCCGATGTCAAGCGGCTCGTTCAAGACTGATGGCATGACAGTCGTTCCCTGCAGCATGAAGACTCTTGCCAGCATTGCAAACGCGTTTGACGACAGCCTTGTGTCAAGGGCTGCAAGCGTGTGCGTCAAGGAGCAGCGCAAGCTTGTACTGGTGCCAAGAGAAGCTCCGTTATCGAAAATCCATCTTCAAAACATGATCAAGCTTGCTGGTGCCGGCGCAGTTATTCTGCCGGCGATGCCGGGGTTCTATCACAGACCAAAGACGATGAATGACCTGATAGACCACGTGGTAGGCAAGGTCCTAGACCAGTTCAACATCGACCACGGCCTTTTCAAGCGGTGGGGCGGCCAAATCGTATAAGGATTTATAATCTTGCGGTGCTAGTTACATTTGGAAATGCCGGCGTGGGGTGACCCCGAATAGCTCGATACAAGAAAAAGTACGCAAGCCGGTCGGTTGACTTTATCGTTCCGCTCCTTGCGCTACTGTTCATTGGGGTGATGTTTGTGCTGCTAGCCCGCTCGCAGGGAGGCGTCGGCTTTATCTTTCTGGCAGCAGCGTCCGGCCTTATGATCTACTGGGTGCGCGAAGTGAAGTTGATAGCAAGATCTGAAGATAGAAAGATGTCAAGAGATATCGAGAAGCAGAAGGACTGGGTCTACGACCTGATAAAGAACAAAGATGAGATGGTTTTNNCATCAAGGGAGGGCAGAATTTCACTAGGGACGTTCCGCTAGAGTTGACGCAGCAAATGGGCATATCCGACTACAAGTATCGAAACGGCGTGCTCACTATCAAGATTCAGAAGATTTGACTCCCTCTTCGTCGTAAGTGTTTTCCCATAATCGCATTCTGTCCATCTTGTCCCTTCTTCTTGCATCCTGCAGCATCTTGTAGACGCTCTTGTGCATGTTCCCTTTCGCAAGCATAACGATTGCGTCGGTTGCAAGCTTGACCTCCTTGAAATTCCCGATAAACCCGACCATGTGGCCATAAACAGAAACATAGGCGCCGCTCAGCTCCTCTATCGTACGGCGGGCCTTGCCCCCTTCGCCAATAATCCTGCCTTTGATGCGCTCCAGTGCGTTCGGAGATTTGCCGGCATAGTCGTGAAGGTCCATCTGCTGGAACATTATCTCCTCGTCTTCAAAGAGCCTGCTTGCTCTCTCAGGGGAGAAGCCTCTTGAAATGGCAGATATCACCTCAATAGCCCTGAAAGCCTCCATCTGCTCCACCGGCTTGTTGCCGGAAATCCTAGCGTCGCCACTCTCGCTGTCGATCTCTATTTCTACGCCGCACCTCTTTTCGATCTGCTGCTTTACCTTGCCGCCTTTGCCTATTATGGCCCCTATCCTCTCTTTCGGGATTTTCATTGTGTGCTGGAAGCTCATTATTTGTTTTCGCCTTTGATTTTTTCTACTGCTTGCACGGCGTCGAGAACCTCAATTCCTCGCTTTTCAAAGAACCTGTTTACGTTCATTACGTCGCGTACTAGAAATTGTTTTGAATTCGGATGTTGTACATCGACTGCCGAGCCAAAGTCAAACAGCATTATGCCACTATCGGTTTTGAAAATGTTGTACTCTGACAGGTCCGCGTGCACCAGCCTTGCTTTTTGATACAGTATTGTTACCTGCTCGATTACCTGCCGGTAGTCGCCAGACGTGACTTTAGACTCTATCAAAGGTCGCACAGCGTTACCCTCGGAGTCCCCAACAAACTCCATTACAAGGACGTTCTTTTTCACGGCTATGGGTCTCGGGACTCTTACACCTGCGGCGCGTGCGGCGAGCATATTCTTGAACTCTTTTCTGGCCCACGCCGCTATCAGGCTTCGCGACCCGGGCTTTATGTCCGAAAACCGGGGGTCGCCGGCAATGTATTGTAAGCGCTTCTTGAACTCGGCGCTCACGGTGAGGTAGATCTTTAGTATGCGAAGCGTGCCATCGGGTGCAATCGCCGTGTAGACCTTGGACTCTTTGCCTGCAGCTAGCGAACCCCTTATTTGATGTATCACGCCGTCGTCCTTCAAGTCGTTGATGATCATAAGGGTCGGCACGTCAAAGACGTTGTCAAAAACGTCGTAATCTTCGGATCGTTTTACAAGCAGCCTGCTCTCCCGCTCTCGGCGCGACAGCCGCCTGTCGGCCCTGTCCATCGCCTTTTGTCCGTTCTCCTTTGGAAGCTGCTCTTCAGGCTCCTCTGACAACATTTGAAACCTGGCACTCTTTTGTTATTATGTGTAGTGTTGTAAAAACTCGTAATAGCGCTGGAGTTTGGTCTACCTGCGCTGGAATTTGTAGAGCATCAGGAACGGCACGCCGGCTATTCTCTTTATGCCCGCTTCTTTTGCCAGTTTCATATCCAGTGCCTGCTTCACTATTCTTTCTCCCACCAGGTTTGCGATGTCACATTTGTGAAGAAGGTCTTGAGCATAGGGCTGTTCGATGACTTGCTGCTGATAGTATTCCCTAGTCAGGTTGATTACGAGATCGCCTTGCTCGAGCTTGCTCCCTATCAGATCAAGATCGCAAATGTCGACCATGATCGAGCCTTGGTAGCTCGTGGTTCTTGCGGCGTACAACTGCTGAATTATGAGAGCGCAGCATAATGAGGGTTGCTGTCAGCCGTATGTTTCGATCTTGATGTCAAACGATCCGTCCTTACGCTTGTTCCTGTTCGTTACAAAGCCAAGGGGGCTCAGGATCGAGACAACAGAGTCGATCGTACCCTGGTATCCGCAGATGTGGAAGAACGAGTTTGCTGGTGTTATTTTTTCGCCCACTAGTTTTTCGAGCTGCGGCCCAAGTAGCGTCTCTACCCTGCCAGTGTTTCCGCGCCACCCCTGCGACAACGGGTGGTCGGGCCTGCTCACAGTCGGCAGGTACTTGAAATCAGGGTTGTCTGCAGCCATTTTCTCAAGCATACCCCGGTACCCAAGCTCTTGCGCGTATTTCGCGCCATGTAGCAGTACTACCTTCCTTTTCGACCCGATGTTTTTCAGGTGCATGACATAACTGATGAACGGCGCAAGGCCGGTGCCTGACGCGACTAGCACAAGACGCCGGGTCTCCGGCGTCCCGTCTGTCTTTCTGTCTTCGATGGTAAATGCGCCGGCAGGCTTGCGCCAGTAGAGTTCGCCACCCACGCCCACGTNNTTTTTCCTCAGGGGGCGAAGACAACGAGTACGCCCTGTAGGTGATCTTTTCGTCATCGTCGAGCTTTAGCCCGAGTGCCACGAACTGACCCGCTTTGAAATCGGGCACCGCGCTTCCATCTGCAGGCTGTACCCGGATTATCGCAAGTTCCCGCGTCAGGTTCTCCCGGTACGCTATCCTACCAATATTGGGCGGCGCCTGTCCTGAGCTCATTTAGCAGCTGTGGAATTACTTGGCTATATTTGATTATCCTTTTATTGGAGAGCACAAAATCTACGCTGGTTTGGCAAGCAAGAAAGGCATAACCCTCACAGCCGGCATCACGGCGGCGATCATTGGATCGAGCTTTCTGATATGGTATTTGCCACAGAACAGCTCCGTTGGCACCCTTATTACAGCACCTCGAACCGAATTAGAAATCATAAATGATGTTTATTCCCGGCATAATATCACTGCCACAAATATTGATTCAAAATTTGAAGAGTGGAAGAGGGGGAACGTAACCGCGTCAGATATGATCAACCAGATAAGCCGTGACCGAACTGAAATTCAGAACCTGCGAAAGGAGCTTGCAGACGCAAGGCCGGCACAGGAGTGGCAGGATAGCTTTGACACTTACGCTAAGGCGCTCGATAGCTTTGCAAAATACTTGAGTACAATGGAGACAAAAGTTCAAAGTGGAAATAAAACTGATTCGCAAGAGCTGGATGGATTGAAAAAGGAAATGCAGGACTACCTTAACAGTTCTATAGCAGCCATGCCATTTGGCAAGTGATTATTTTTTCAAGACATCTGAAATCTGATTCATCATTGCGTCCGTCTTGAACGCGGCGGGGTTGAGTGCAGTCCTTGACGCTACAAAGCCAGTCGACTTGAGTTTTTCGATTATCTTTTGCACAGAATACGGATTTGTCTTCAGCTTGGCTGATATTTCATCTGCCCTGAAATAATACGGGATATCGCTTGCTTCCTCGGCTGCCGCATCGAGCACCTTTTTGCACTGTTTATCAGCTTCGTATCCGCGCATTTTTTTCACAAATTCCCTGTCATGGAATGGTCCCGTCCATAGCTGTCCTCCGGTCTGCGTCGTGCTCCCGCACAATCCGCATTTTGCACCGCCGTATTCCTCCCCCTTGAACCGATGGCCACATTGGAAGCAGTGCGTTATGTAGCCTATGTTGTTGTAGACGTTGTTTGCCTCCTTGCTGCTTACGAAGATTGAGGCGTAGACGCGCAGGTAGTGCATCGTGGCGTGCACGAATAGCGGCTTGATAGACAATTCAAGCCTCGATGCCGTGAGCGCGATGAGGGAGAGCAATAACCGGATTGCGGTTTCGTTGCCATAGCTGTTGTTAAGCGGCCTGCCGTAGTAGCGGCGCATGCAGACTTCTTGGTAGACGCCGCACAGAACTGCAGTGTCAGTCGCGGTTATCGACACGAGCCCCCCATCCAGAACTGCCCGGAGCACGCAGTCAATGTGCTTTGCGGGAGTGCCAAACGGATCCAGGTCGACCATGCCAAAGCGCTCGCCTTCGCTGTCGCCGTTAAGGAGAAACTTGCACACGTCGTTGATTGAAAAGTGGCATTTATTATCTACAGAGTTGATTTTGGCCGCTTTTTTGGCTGTCTCTATCGCGATAGAGTTGATGTCATTCCCGTAAATGTGCTCTACCTCGGGCACCTCTACTGCGATCCTGAGCGCCCTTGCGCCGATACCGGTGAAAGAGTCAGCAAGTGTTTTGCGGCTCAGAAAGGGCAAATAAGCCCTGTACGCCAGAACCGAGAGGTCGCGGTTGAGTTTTGCGGCAGGGTTGAAAAATGCGGGCGTCTTGGGGGGGACCTTTTGGGTAAGCGACGATTGCGGAACCAGAAATATAGTCCTACCCTCCACCGTCCTCACAAAATCTGACATACAAGGATTGCACGGATGCGATATTTATAGCAGAAACATGCTTTCTTGTTTTACAAGCGCAAGTGATAATAAATACCCCGCAAATCAGCATAGTGAATAATTTGTGGTTGCGCGACGGCGTACTGGTCGGCGGGGTCGACGAGGCCGGCCGCGGCTCAATAATTGGCCCGCTGGTCGTTGCAGGTGTAAGCATCCGAGAATCAAGAATCTGGCAGCTTACCGAAATGGGCGTCAAGGATTCTAAAGCACTAACACCAAGAGCGCGCGCCAGACTTTTCGGCGAAATAATGAAAGTCGCTGACTCTGTGTGCATCCGCAAGGTAAACCCTGTCGAAGTTGACGACAACGTTTCGCTTCGCGGGCTCAATAGGCTTGAGGCAAGAGTGATGGCTGCTGTCATTAACAATATCGGCGCGGACGAGGTCTATGTAGACTGTTGCGATGTCAACCCAATACGCTACAGCGATTACATCGGGCAATACCTAAAATGCAGCCCAAAGTTGCACTCGATGCACCATGCAGACGTGATCAACGTTGTCGTGTCGGCGGCGTCGATAATCGCCAAGATAACGAGGGACGAAGAGATCCAGCACATCAGAAGCAAGTACCGAACCATTGGCAGCGGCTACCCATCGGATGACCGGACTATGCGCTTTATCCGGCGCTATGTGGCCAAGAACGGCAACGCGCCGGAATTCGCGAGAAAGTCGTGGAAGCCACTTCGGCTCTTGCTTGAGCAAACGGCACAGTGCAAACTCAGGGCTTAAATGTGCAGTAAATCATGCCGTGATCCTTGTCAAAGGGCTCTAGGTTGACTATCTGTTCTATTGAGAAGCCGCTCTTTTCCAATTTGTTCGCTTCCTGCACCACTACTGCGCGAGGCTCCATAGTAACGTCGATGCTCCGGGTCTTGATGACCAAGAGCATCACGCCGCCCTGCTTTAGGTAGGCAGCGCAGTTTGCTATTGCGATCTCTGTCTGGTCAGGCTGCGCAATGTCGCAGTACACGACGTCGACCTTGCCATACACAGCAAAATATGCCTGGGGCTTTCTTGCGTCTTCAAGTATCGGAAAAACGTTCTTGCGCTTTGAAGCAACATTTTCTATAAGTTCCCTCGCAACCCTTGTGGCAGGCTCGATTGCAAATACGATACCTGAGGGCCCGACAATGTCAGAAACATGGCTAACAGTAGTGCCAGTGGACGCGCCCAAATACAATACTTTGCCTCCGTTTTTTATCGGCATGCCTTTCATGCCTTTTTTCAGGGCCGCTGCCAACTTGCTTCTAAATGGATCCCATAGCCGGTACTCCTCGCCTTCAAATTTGACCAGCTTTTCGCCGTAGACGTTGTTTCCTTTGGCAAGGTTGAGGGTGGCGGCATTTTTCTCACCGTTTACGGAAATCCACCTAATAGCGTCGCTTTCCAAATCGCTTTCTTCCGCCCTTCTTCTTCCTCACATCACCTTTATCTCTATCGCGTCCTCCCCCGCCAAATCTGGGGCGACTGCCATATTCCTGCTGGCGCTGCGTGTGCTCCCTGTATTTCCTGTCTCTTTCCTTTTCTGGTACTGGCTCTTTGTACTTTTCTCGAATCTCGGTAAGGCGAGTGTTGAGGCGATCTTGAATCGAGCTGTCCTTGCCAGCGTGGCGATAATAATCGATCCTGGCTGCTATCGCAACTTTGGACGCTATAGCCCTTGCAATCTTGCCACGCTGCCACTTTGGCGCAGAATGAATGAGAGGGTGCTGGAATATTATGCCGTGTTTAGGCGGGCGCGCCCCAGTTTTGAGAGCCCGAAACAGTGCCTTTTCCGCGCCAAGTACCTGGATCGTGCTCGCGGGCAGCATCGCAAGTCTAGCTAGGCTGCCGGCCCTGGCGATTATCCTTGCACCCACCGATGCTGTTAGCAATTCTTTGACGTTTGGGGCCACGGTCTCCATAGCTAATTCGATGTGATCAGCGAGTACCCTGCGGAGATCTGATTGTGCTATGACCTGATCTGCAAGCCTCTTAACGATTGCAAGGTTTTCCGGCGTCATGTCGCCCCCCCTGCTGCGCTTTGACCCATCAAGCAATATCTCGACTTTTTTGTCCTGCATTCCGGCACTTTGCAAGATTTCAGGAGTGATGTTTTCCCGCAAGCCCGCCCTGCTCACAATCTCGGCGTACGCGACGAGGCTCTGCACCAGGTTGTCAAGCTCAGGGAAATGCAGGCCGTACCATTCGCGCATCCTCGCGCCCAAGGTATTGATTATCTTGTCCAGCTCATCCAGCGCGTTTATCGACTGGATTATGTGAAGGTCGAGCTTTTCCGAAGCTTCCTTTACTCTTGAAGATGACAGATTTATCGCAAATTCCCGCAGAGCCTGCATGGCATCTTGGTCGTTGTTGGCAAAGCCGGCCTTGACTATAAAGCCGGGCTTGTTGCTCTGTATCAATTGCTGCTGGTCCTCCGGCATCAGCTGGCTATTCAATCCTGTCTGTCGCAACACTGCAGCAACGCTTGCGTCATTAGTTGTAACGGAATCAAAGGGGCGCAGCTTTTCAATGAATGGCCTGATTTCGTCAGGAATCGCGCCGCTCTTTAGGAGCCTGTACGACCTGACCGCATTATCGAATTTTTTTGACGCCACGAGACTGCCGCCTTGGTCAAACGCGGCCGCGCCGAGCTCTAGGAGGACTACCGAGCAGGAGTTATTTGCCATTCAGGGAACACCTACAATATAGCCATTAAAAAAGCTAGCATTATTACCTTATAGATTGAGTACCATACGAGATGGGACTGGCAGTTGGGGACAGGAAGGAACTGGAATCACTCATCAAGGCGGCAGCCCGCGACCCGAGGGTGCCGATCGGGCTTGCGCGAAGGATGATGCCCACGCAAGGCAACATTGAAGATTTCGCCTACGGTCTTGTCTCCGGCATGGTGATGGGCAATTTCATCGCGCTGTTCACCAACAGAAATGGCAGGCAGCCGGACAGGGACGAAACAGCGGATGTTTTGTCAATAATGATGGTCAGTATGCCGCGCCTTCGCATGTCAATAATGAAAGCGCTCGACCTACGGTAGGCGCGAGTAAACGTTTATCTAACGAACGGCATGATCATTTCCCGCGTTGCTGGATAAGGATAAGTCCAAGCTGCCTGTAGCCATGAAAGATGTCGTGATCATTGGTGTCGGTGTTCTTGTAGTCTGGGTAGTCATCTGGGCCAGCTTTGGATCCAACCCTTTCTACGTCGTGTCTAGCGGTAGCATGGAGCCCAAATTACAAGTCAACGACGTCCTCATCGTAAGAAACGGTGGGTCGTGGGGCGATCTCAAGGTGGGCGACATTATAGTGTTTAACAGGCCGGAAGGAGGTGACAGGGTCATTGTCCACCGGATCGTCGAAATCACTGAAGACGGTGACAGGACAATCAGAACAAAGGGAGACGCAAACCCCTCATCGATTCCCGGGACCGACTTTCCGATAAAAAAGAATGACTACATAGGCAGAGTTGTTTACGTGGTACCTGGCGTCGGCGTTGTCACCAAAGTAATCAGCCCACCCGTCAACTATATCATAATAGCGATAATCCTTGCGATCTTATTCTTCAACAGGCTCGGCAGAAAGGACAAGGGTGCAACTCCGTCAGGCGCGGACGATACCACAAGACAGCCACCCACATGAAAACCAAGACTGCCTATATGGCGAGTTTGACGGCATGCGACAAGACGGGTGCTTGTAAAGGTAATAGGCGAGTAGACCCTGTTACATTGCATTTATTGCAACTTAATGAGCATAATTTGCACAGGATTTCAATCTTGAACGTTTAATTCTACTATAATATGGTAGCAAACAGGTATATATATAGCGCCTTTATAAAGCGCCATATGCCTCAGACCAAGCCCATTGTAAGCATTGAAAATGTGGTAGCTTCTGCTACTGTAAACCAGACTGTCAACCTTAATCTCATCACCCAGATTTTCCCCGATGTAGAATACCACCCCGATCAGTTCCCGGGCTTGGTCTTCAGGCTCAGATCACCTAAGACTGCAACTTTGATATTCAGCTCGGGCAAGATGGTTTGCACTGGTGCAAAGTCTGAGAAAATGGCAATTCAAGCGGTCAAGAATGTGGTGCTAAAGCTGAAAAAGGGCGGCATACCGCTGGAACATGATCCCCAGATTGAAATTCAAAATATTGTAGCGTCGGCAAGCCTTGGTGGCAAAATCCATCTGGAACTTGCCGCAAGGGTTCTGCCACGTAGCATGTACGAGCCTGAGCAGTTTCCAGGCCTCATCCACAGGATGCTGGACCCAAAGACAGTAATCCTACTGTTTGCTAGCGGAAAGCTGGTATGCACCGGCGCCAAGAAGGAGAGCGAAGTATACAGAGCCGTCGGCAACCTGCACACACTGCTTGAAGAAAAGAACCTGATGATATACGAAGGCTAGTCTGTTTCGTACTCGCCTTTAGCAGCCGCCTGTTTCATGACTGACTCCAGCGTATTTTCATCTATCAGCCCAGCGTTGTACAGCGCGTTTACAATGTCCTTTATCCCTGTCACGGCACTGAGCCTTACCCCCATCTTTTTCAGCCGGTCATCTGCTCCCTCGTGTCTGTTGACGAGCGCCACAACATCCTCTACAATCGCGCCGTTGGCGCGTATTATTTCGACTGCGCTGCTTACCGACGTGCCAGTAGTTGCAACGTCGTCAATAACGACTACCTTTGACCCCGACTTTAGGAAGCCCTCGATCGCTTTGCCGGTGCCATGCCCCTTTGATTCTTTTCTTGCGTAGATGAAGGGCTTGGACATTTCGTAGGCAAGGGCTGAGCCGAATACGAGCCCGGAAGTTGGCACGGATGCTAATGTGTCAAACTCACCCACATTTTTTGTAACAGTATCTTTCAATGCGTTTATCGTAAGCCGGAAATATGCTGGAAAGCTCGGCAAGACGCGCAGATCAATGTAGTACGGGCTCTGCTTGCCGCTTGCAAGAGTGAACACCCCGAACTTTAGTGAATTGCTCTTGAGCAGGAACGAAGCGAACTCGAGTATAAAATCCTTAGCAGGTGGCATCATACAATACAAGTAAAAAAGGATTTATTTTAACCCTTCATGACACAGACTGCATGCCGGAGATATGGCTCCGATACGGCACGACCGACGTGGTACTGGATATAAGGTTTGAAAATCTTGCAAACCAGGTCTCTGCAGGTTTTAAGGTCATGCCGGAAGAAGAAATCAGAGCTGCAATCGCCGACGTGCCCCTGACGGACAACATGCTCATCCTTGCGCTGTCAGGCTCGAAAGCTGCAGGAAAAACTGTTACGATACTTGCAGAGCAAGCTCGCGCAAGAGGATTCAATTTTGCAGTCGACGTACCGCGCAGATTAGCCGGTGCGCTTACTGCCAGCCTGGCAGGCAAAGAGACAATTTCGATAAACCGCATCGACTACCAGTCGCTGCGGGATCGGATGAGTAGGTTCCAGAGCGCTGTGATTGTATCAAGAGTCGCGTACGACCCGCTTTTTGGGTTTGCGGGCGCGCCCACTTCGCTCCTGCGCAACCTGCTTGCAGACTCGATGGCTGAAGCTTTCAAGGCAAGGAAGAATAACAGACCGGCTCCCGGCGTGCAGGGAGGGCCACTCAAGGTAGCTGCTTCTGCAGCCGCCGGCATCACGGCGACGTCTGTCGAGCTTGTTGCCAGCAGCGAGGGCATGGCAGGAGTTCACACCGGGAGCATCAATGAAGCATTTGAAAAGGCCGTCACGCAGCTCCAATCGATCTCAGCAGTTGATACAGACCCGGCCAAGTGCGCCATAATAAGCGCGAGCAGCGATGTTGGCGTGCATTCGACACTCGCCGGCTCGCTCAACTCGCTCTGGAACTCTGTCCACGCAGTCAAAAAGGGCGGCTCGGCAATATTGCTTGCGGAAAACCGCGAAGGAGTCGGCGGCGGCGCGCTTCAGATGCTGATAGAAGGCCTGCTTAGACCCGAGCAGGTGCAGCAGAGCCCCTACATCGATGGCCTAGAGCATTTGTTGTTTATTGAAGAGCTGCGGCAGGAATATGAGCTGGGGCTAGTTTCCACGCTGCCGCACTATTATGCCCGGACAAAGCTTGGTTTTTCCACCTATGCCAGCATGAAGGACATAATTGACAAACTGCCTGAAAAGCACGGCAAGAATTTCAAGGCGATAGTCCTGTCAGATGCAGACATTGTGCTGCTCAAGCCCATGGCATGATCGAGGTCGGGATTGGTGCGCATATCACAGCAATCCCAAGCGCTACGAAGAATAGTGCCTTGCGCTTTGGAGACAGGAGTGTGACGTCGTCAAGCGGCGCACTTTCTGGTGATTTCATACTGAAGAACAGTACCAAAATTGCCATGGGGTAGAAGCCGCGGGCAAACAAAATCACAATGCTGACGTAAGTCAGGATCTTGTGCCAGCGCACCCCCAGTGCGGATCGCGCGAGGTGTCCACCATCAAGCTGCCACGCCGGCATAAGGTTGAGAAAGGTGATCAGAAATCCGAGCCAGGCCGCAAAAAGCACCGGCGACGCTACAAGCACTGTTCCTTCTGTCACCATGCCTGTCATGTGCATCGTGGCTATCATCAGCAAGCTTTCCCCAAACGGAAGAGGAGCCAGCTGATCTCCTAGTTTTTGTGCTTCTTCGGCAGATATGAGCGTCGAAATCGTAGAGCCGTAAATCGAGACTATCATCGTCACTATCAGCCCCGCTATCGGACCGGCGATGCCCACGTCAAACATGACATTCCTATTGGTCATATTGGCCCTCAACACTATTAGTGCCCCGAATGTGGGCAGAATCCCGGGAATACCGGGTATGAAGTATGGCCACGAGGCCTTGATACCATATTTCCTGTTTGCAACCACATGACCGAGCTCGTGTATGCCTAGTATTCCTATCAAGGATACAGTATAGATGGCCGCTAGAAATACCGGGTCCTGCAGCTGCGTTCTGGCAAGCGGCGAATCAGATCTGATTATCCCGTCGACAAACACCAGAGAGACTGCAGCGATGAAAAGGAAGAAAGGTATTGACTGCCGATGTCTGCTTTTTGGTTTTTTCTTCTGCATCTTGAATACGCTGATGATTATGCCGTCCTGTATAGGAAGTCTTATTGCAGAAGACAGGGTGGGCATTAGCCTCCAGAAATAATTCGACCGCTTGGCTGTAGCAATCATGCCTACCTTGCCCAGTTCCTTCAGCAGGGAAGGGAACTTTTCCTTGACTTCGGCGTCGGCTATAAGAAATTCGACATAGTCCTCCCTGACATTCAGCTGAATGTCTTTTACCGTAAAGAATGAAGATAAGATAGGAACGACGCGAGAATACCCGCCGCTCAGGAAAGTGGTAGCCACCGACATTGCTGGGTGCCAACGCCTTAAAATATTATCCCTGCAGAGACCTGTAAGGTTAAATAGTGTGTTTCTGTTTTTAGTTGTTGCTTTGCAAACTGCTCTGCGGAAAGTAGGCGACTGTGTTATACGCCGCTGCGATGAGAGCGATCTTGCGGCGGTGATTGACATCAACATGGTCGCGCTGCCAGAGCACTACTCGGACTACTTTTTTGAATCAATTCTTCGCGAGCTGCCCGAAGCCTTTATCGTCGCAGAGCTGGATGGCAAGGTAGTCGGCTACATTATGTGTAAGATCGAGTTTGGGTTCTCCAATTTTCGCAAGCTTGGCTTCGTCAAGAAGGGGCATGTAGTTTCCGTGGCGGTGCTTGAGGAGCATAGAGGCAAGGGCCTCGGCAAGGCGCTGATGCTTGAAGGCATTAACGGCGTGATGCACAAGAAGAGCGATGAGATCTACCTTGAAGTCAGAGTCAGCAATACCGGCGCGATCAAGATGTACGAGAGGCTGGCCTTTGAGATAAAATCCAGGTTGCGTTCATACTACAGGGATGGAGAGGACGCTTACCTGATGGCGCTGGAGTTAAGCTAAAAAGATTATTAAGATGCTGCTGATGCCTTTCCGCTATGAACGTTAAACGAAGGGGCAGCAGGGGAACCGGTGCCGCCCTTCTTGTTATTTCCATTCTCGCGTTCATAACCTACGCTTATTTCCTGTTTGGCAGCGAGTGGGGTATGTTGGTACTGCAGTTCACCGTGTTGGGTGCAGTTGCTCTCCTGTTGACCGTGTTCGGGTGGATCGGCTATACGATGCTCACCGCGCAAAGGGAAAGAAAAGACCTAACGTCTGACTGAAACGTCAGCCACGATCTGAAACATTCTCGGTCCCACTTCTCTGACGACCCTGACTCCCAGAATGTGATGATCATATTTTGCAAAAGTTTCGTGTGTGATCTTTAACCCCATTTCCTGGCTTGCCTTCTTGCCGTCTGCCTTAATGTGAGCAAAGTAATGCGCGATGCCTTTTTCCTTCAGTGCAAGCACTGCAGAATCGACAAACTCTTTTGCTCTTTCCGGCAGCGGCATGAGAACCCTGTCGGCCTGCCCGGCAAGGCTGTCCTTTATCACTTCAACGGCGTCGCCGCATATTGAAAAAACCCTGTCCTGCACCTTGTTCAGTTTCGCGTTGATCCTGTCGAGCTCGCTGGCGGCTGAATTGGAGTCGATGCTGTAGACCCTGCACGTCTTGTTTGCTTTTGCTATCACGACTGAATAAGTGCCGACGCCAGCAAACATGTTGACGATTGTTTCATTTTCGCCCACCATACCGGCGATCCTTTGTCTTTCAGTTGACAACCGCGGCGAAAAATATGTCTTGGCAACATCCACTTTGAACCGGCAAGCATGTTCCTTGTACTCTGTTATTGTCCTGTTTTCGCCTGCAACTAACTCCAGATCTCGCACTCGGTAGTCGCCTCTCACCGGAGAGACCTGAGCAAACACCGTCTTAGCGGTCTTGACGTTGGCCAGTATCGCGTCAGCTATCAGCTTCTTTTTTGGCATCAGCTCGTCGGGGATCTTTATGATTACAATGTCGCCTATCTGGTCGAAAGCAGAGTGGAAGTGCGCGGCTTCTTCTGGTGTCAGAGTGCTGCCAAGAACCTGTTTTAGCATGTGCGGCATTAGCGATTCTTCACGTAATAATAGTTGCCAGACTGTTTCTGCTCGCGGTCAAGCCGGCCGTCTTCCTTGTTGACGCGCGGCCTGCCAGTCGTTTCGTCTCGTCTGTATGTTATTGAAAGCGCCTTGAGGAAGCGGTTCATACCCTCCTCCTTTCTCATGGGCGCGGTTGCCAAACCTGTCACGCTGGGTTGCCCCTCAAAAATTACCATCGTGTCTGCTACAAGGTCTATCAGTTGCATATCGTGGTCGATGATTATTGCAGACTTGCCCTGCGCTCTTACAAAGCGCTGGAGGAACTTTGCGATCGCTATCCTGTCCTCCGCGTCAAGGAATGCAGACGGCTCGTCCAGCGCGTAAATATCTGCTTCGCGCAGGAGCGACGCAGTCACCGCGACTTTCTGGAGCTCGCCACCGCTCAGGTTCCTGACGCTCTTTTCGAACAGCTTCTTGACGCCCATCGGAATGATTATCTGTTCTTCCACTGGCGAACCTTCTACCGGACTCTGGTAAGCGGTATACATCAGCGATCTGACATCGCCTTCATACTCCTGATTCAGGTATTGCGGTTTGTACGATATCTTGGCGCCTACATCTATCGTGCCGGAGTCGGGCTTGTCGACTCCGGCCAGCATGCGCATGAATGTCGTCTTGCCAAGCGCGTTTGCGCCCACGATCCCGACTATTTCGCCTTTCCTAACCGTGCCGGCCGCGATTTTCAGGTTGAAAGACGGGAACGATTTTGCAAGGTCAGAGTAGCTGGCTGCCGGAACGTCTAGAATGACGTCTTCGTTTATCGCGCTGATATCAAACTTGAATGCCCTGTCGCGGAAGCGCACGTTTTCTGCCGGAAGGAACCCTTCGAGGAAGTTGTTGATGCCTACCTTGGTGCTCTGCATGCCTGAAACTATGCCGTATGCGCCCGGTTCCCCATATATAATATGGACATAGTCAGACAAATAATCTAAAAGCGCCATGTCGTGCTCTACTACCATCACGCTCTTGCCGGCTTCAGCCAGCTCTCTAATCACTTTGGCGACTGCGAGCCGCTGGTAAACGTCGTTGTAAGAAGATGGCTCATCAAAGAAATAGTATTCAGCGTCCTTTGCTGCAGCGACTGCGACTGCGAGCCGCTGCAGCTCGCCTCCACTCAATTGCGAAATATCACGATCAAGTATGTTCTGCAACCCCAGCTGCAGTATCAGCTTGTCGGCTAAATTGCGCTCGTCGTACTTGCTCAATAATTCCTTGGTTGTCCCCTTGAACGCTTTTGGAATAAGATATACAAGCTGCGGCTTGATGCTTGCCCGCATCGTGCCATCCGCAATTTTTTCAAAATGCGATTTCATTTCAGTGCCCTGATAATACTTCAAAACTTCATCCCACGAAATGTCATGATCGTATTTGCCGAGGTTGGGCTTCATGTTGCCTGACAGAACGTTGACGATCGTTGACTTGCCAATGCCGTTTCTGCCTACCAATCCTACAACTGCGCCTTTCTTTGGCGTTGGCAGTCGGTAGAATCTGAAAGAATTGATACCGTACTGGTGGATTTTATCGGTCGAAAGCTCTTTCGCAAGGTTGACGATTATAATGGCGTCAAAGGGGCATTTCTTTATGCAGATTCCGCAGCCCGTGCAGAGGTCCTCGGAGATGAGTGCCTTGTTGTCCTCAGGCCGCTGGACAATACACGCGCCGCCGGTCTTGTTCACTGGACAGTAGATGATGCACTCCAGCCCGCATTTCTTTGGCTGGCACAGCTCCTCGTCAAGTACCGCTACTCGGTGCGTATTATCTGCTTCAGAATTGCCCAATTACATGTAATTTTTGCAATAATGCATTATATAGATATGCCCAGAAGTTATGGTCCTAATCAAAGTATCTTCTCATGAAATCGGACATTTTTAGCTTGCCGGCCACCTCAACGTCGTAAATGTCTCGGTGCTTGTCTGAAAAATGCTTCAACGTGAGTCTTACCTCGTCCCCACAGATTTTGCACCTTGCCTTCCCAAACATGCAATAACCTTGGCCGCCTGCCCTTTTGAATCCTTTGGCTATGCGGGGAGCAAGATTAAATTAGCCCTCTGGTAAATGTCTGGATAAGCCGGTCATAGCGGCAGGGTGCGACCCGGTCCCATTCCGAACCCGGAAGTCAAACCTGCCGTCGCTGCTGTGTTACTGATCTGCGTGAGCGGTCGGGAAGCAGCAGTGCTGGCATCTTTTACTTATCAACGTACTCGCCCAAGTGAATACTCTTCACGAGCCGCCTGATGTTGTATGCTATTCTGTCTATTGCTCTAAAGGCCGGCGCAAGCCCGTCCGGCTCCCACGCCCGGGTCTCGATGATGCAACAATAATTTGCCACCTTGACTGTTATTCTTTTTACTTCTTCCTTCATGATATAGCGCGCAAATTCCTCTGACAGTGCCGTATCCTTGTCTAGCATGTTTGCTATCACGCCTCCGCTCCATCCCATGCTGGTCACCTTGCCGTTATGGAGCTGGAAGTAGGGCGCGGCGTCGAGTAGCTTGTGGGCGTTGTCGTCGGTGTCAACGATAGAGTTGTTTTCTACAAGACAATAGACATTGTAGAACGGCCCCATGCGCATAACGTCCTCGACACCGAGGAAGTCGACGTTGCCGCTCGCGAACCTAAGGAAGCCGTCCCTGTTTGAAAGCCAGCGCTCAAAGTACGGCCGCTTCATCGGATGCACGTCCAGCTCCATGCTGCCTATTCTGCAGCTAAAGCCTTGATCTTCCAAAGCATTCGCAAGTGCGCCGATCTGGAACACAGGCATCCCGCTCACACTGCCTGCTTTTCGTCCTCCATCAAGAGTTTTACAAGCGTTCTCACACCAAAGCCCGTTGCGCCTTTGGGATTGTAGCTCTTCTCGTGCGTCCCGTCCTGAGTCCAAGCGGTCCCGGCTATATCGATGTGCACCCAAGGCGTGCTGTTGGCGAAATTGGATAAGAACGCGGCAGCTGTTATTGCGCCGCCTGCTCTACCCCCGATGTTCTTGATGTCCGCATAGGTACTCTTGATCTGATCGTGGAATTCATCATAGAGTGGAAGCTCCCACATCTTTTCCCCGGTCTTTTCGGCAAGCTTGCGCATCCTGTCGGTCAATTGTTTGTTAGTCCCGACAATTGCGGCGACGTTGGCNNCCGTTGTACATCTTGATTATGTCTCCCGGTCGGTATGAAGTCGCAGAGGGCATATTTTCAACTGACGGAACGATGCCTACCACATTGACAGCCAGCTTCATTGACGCGACTGCGCGCATGACTGCAAGAACTGTGCAGCCGCCGCACTTGTCAAATTTCATTTCGTCCATCTTTTCTCCCGGTTTTATTGAAATGCCGCCGGTGTCAAATGTGACTGCTTTCCCAACAAGCAGGTATGGTTTTTGTTGCGGATCGCTGCTGCCATTGTATTCTAGAATTATCAATTTTGGAGGGTTGTTGCTTCCCTTACCGACTGCCACAATGCCTCCCATACCCATGTTTTCCAGCTCATAGCGGTCAATGACCCGCCCCTTCATGCCGTGCTCCTGTGCTAGCGAGAGGGCTATGCTTGCAAGCTGGGCTGGTGGGCAATCATTTGGCGGAAGATTGCCAATGTCCCGGGCAAAGTTCACAGCTTCTACGACGTGGCTTGCCTTGTCAGCAACTGATTGGAATTTTGGAGAATCGGAATTGATAAGTAAAGCAATTTCTTCGATCTTTATCGACGGCTCTTTTGCCTCTTTGTACTTATCAAAAGAATAGAGAGCAAGTGTCACTCCTTCTGCCATGGCTTCAATGAGCCCTTCATCAAGGTTTGAAAACTGCAAGATCGAAAACTCTTTTGTAGCCAGCTCTTTTGCTTTCTGAGCCGCCTTGCCGGCGGATATTCGCGCGCTCTCGTCTGTGAACTTGTCCTTCTTGCCTAGGCCAAGCAGCATTATCTTTTTCATTGGCCCTTTTCCCAGAGTATATACTAGGATCGACGAGCCAAAAGTCCCTTGGAATTCCTTGTTTTGCAGCGTCTCCTTTATTGAAGCAAACACGACTGGGTCGAGCTCCTTTGACTGCATAAAGTCGAGCTCGCCTTCAAATACGCCTATCACCAGAAGCGAAGTCTGCCTCTGGTCTATCCTAGCTTTCTCGACTTTGACCTGCACCATGATAAAAGACAAAACGGGCATCTTTATTTTAAACTATTCAAAAGGGACTCTGGCACCGTGGCTGAGCATTATAACCAGCCTTTTGAACACGTTGGTCGGTGTGTAGCACGATTGCGGGGTGCCTCCATATTCGCATGCCTCGGAAATGTCGCCGGCCTTGCCGCCCCTGAACATGCCTACAATGATCTCGCGCACAACAGGCAGTAGTCCCGAACGCGCGCCGTGCGCCCCGTTTCTGTTGACAAGCCAGAACATTCTTGTCGCATCGTAACCTGGCGGAAAGATCATCTCCTTTGCTTTCTTTGCCTCCTGTGAATAGTAGTGTCCGGCAATCCTTATCCAGCCCCGTGAAAGCACGCTTGCCGCCTTCGCAAACTTGGCGCATGAGTAGCATTTATCGTCGTAGATGAGAAGCGGCCGCTTGAAAGGCGACGATAGCGACACATGTAATATTACCTCGCCGATCTTTTAAAGCTTGAGCGGAGAAATTACAGAGCTATGTTTTTATTTTCCTGTAAAGAGCTTTTTCTTATCTTGCAGTTTACGCGGGATGATAAACATGGGCTTTAACATGCGTTATCTCGACCTGAAGAGAAGGACCAGGGACGTGCGCATGTGAGCGTTACAAGGCACCGCGGAGGCCGGTTCGGGATGTCCCGGGGCTTCATTCTCTGCAGCCGAGATAATGGGCACCTTGTATTTCCGGACGATGAAGCATGACCCCTCAAACCCTACTTGGGAGGACCGTGACTATTTCATCAATTCAAAGGCGCACTCTGCCCCCGGCTTTTATTCGACGCTTGCAGTTGCCGGCTACTTTCCGCCGGAGGAAATCAGAACCCTGCGAAAGCTTGGGTCCCACCTTCAGGGCCATCCGGTCAGGTATTCTGAGCACCAAAAACACCACAGCGTGCCGGGAGTCGAATACTCTGGAGGTTCGGAGGGCATCGGGCTTTCAGTCGGGATTGGCATCGCGCTTGCCAAAAAACTTGACAGGGAAAAGGCAAAGATGAACAAGGTCTACGTCCTGATTGGCGACGGCGAATCAAATGAGGGCCAGATCTGGGAGGCTTCGATGGCCGCAGGAAAATTCAAGCTCGACAACTTGGTTGCAATTCTGGATCGCAACCGCATTCAGCAGGACGGTTTTACCGAAGATATCATGCCCCTCGACCCGACAAAGGACAAGTGGGCGGCTTTCAACTGGCAGGTCTTTGAAGTCGACGGCCACAAGGTGGAGCAAATAGTCGACGCGCTGTACAAGGCCGCTCGGGTGCACGACAAGCCCGTAATGATTGTAGCCAACACGATCAAGGGCAACGGTATACGCCACATGGCAAACAACCCCCAATGGCACGGCAAGGCGCCGCCAAAGAGGCAAACCGAAGTATTACTCGAAGAGCTGGAGAGCGAATGTCTGATCGCTCCGTCCATAATCGCCGGCGAACGGGAGAACTACGAAGACAAGATTAGGAAGGTCGAGCGCGAGGGAGTCGACATGATCCATCTTGATGTAATGGACGGCCGGTTCGTCCCCAACACGACGTTTTTCGCTGACACCATCAAGAAGTTAAGGCCCTCTACCAGCCTGCCTTTTGACGCACACTTGATGATTGAAAAACCGCTAGAGCAGATACAGGAATACATCGACGCTAGGTGCGACATTATCACCGTGCATGCAGAAGCCTGCACTGAAAATGAATTCAAGGAAATTCAGGAGCGGCTCATAAACGCCGGCATCAGCCCTGGCATCGCAATCAATCCCGGAACTGATATGCCAAAGTGGCTCTATCGCAGTCTTCATGACCTTGATGTCATCATTGTAATGTCGGTCAACCCCGGCTTTGCGGGCCAGAAATTCATGCCTGAAGTGCTGCCAAAAATGATGGCAGTCAACAAGGAGCTAATGGAGCACGGCTTTAGGGGCTACATCGAGGCCGACGGAGGCATTGACGCCACGACGCTTCACCAGGCCTATGACGCCGGTGCTAGGATTTTTGTTGCTGGTGCTGCAGTTTATGGTGGCGGCGACATACACGGTTCGGTCATACAGTTGAGGCACAAGGCAGCAGTGGCGCTTGAGAAAAGGCTTCTCAACCATTCGACTCGGCTCAACGTAAGGTCTGACTGGATGAAAGCCCGTAAACATATATTGATTCCATACGCAAATGAGCTTGGGATAGAGGAAGAGCTCCATGCTATTAAGTAGCGAGAAGAAAACCGCGGACATGAGGAGCGCGTATGGCGATACTCTCGTGGAGCTCGGAAGGGACGACCCCCGCATTGTATGCGTCGGTGGTGATACAACCGATTCTCTCAAGACAAAGAAATTTGGGGACAAGTACCCAGACCGGATGTTCAACGTCGGGATCGCGGAGGCCAACCTTGTCTCGGTGGCAGCCGGTCTCTCAATAGCCGGCAAGATTGCATTCGCCAGCACCTACGCCGCGTTTATTCCCGGCAGGTGTGTAGACCAGATCCGTAACGCAATTTGCTATCCAAGCCTAAACGTAAAACTAGTTGTTTCCCACGCAGGCCTCACTGTCGGCCCTGACGGCGCCTCTCACCAGCAGATCGAGGATATTGCAAGTATGAGGACGATCCCAAATATGAGGGTGATTGTACCGGCAGATGCCGTCGCAGTCAAGCACCTGATAAGAACAATAGCGCGCACGCCAGGCCCGTTCTACTTGCGACTTGCAAGGCCCTCAAGCGAAGTGATATATGCCGACAACGCCCAGTCGTTTTTGATTGGCAGAGGCAACGTACTTGAAGAAGGCTCTGACGCGACGATCATAGCATGTGGCCTGATGGTTGTGAGGGCGATTGAAGCTGCAATGGAGCTCAAAAGAAAGGGTGTTTCATGTAGGGTGGTTGACATGTTTTCGATAAAGCCGATTGACAGTGAGCTCGTAGTCAAGTGTGCCAAGGAGACCGGCGCCATAGCGACGGCAGAGGAACACAACATCCTTGGTGGCCTTGGTGGAGCCGTGTCGGAAGTTACTGCCGAAACCTATCCCGTGCCGGTCAAACGCGTGGGCGTGCGCGATACGTTTGGCGAGTCTGCCCGTGACGAAGAAATAGACACGCTGCTCGAGATGTACGGGCTGACCGCAACAGAAATAGCAAAGGCGGTGCTTGAAGCAAGGAGTAGGAACAGGAAATAATGAAGATCTTCCTCGACACAGCAAGCATTGAATCGATCAAGAAGTACAACGATATGGGTTTGGTAGACGGCATCACGACCAACCCCACTCTGCTATCAAAGGAGAAGGGCAACCCGGCAGACATTATGCGCCAGATTGTTAAGATAGTCAATGGGCCGGTGAGCCTTGAGGTTGTTGGCACCACCACTGCTGAAATGATCGAAGAGGCCCATAGGCTCAAGAAATACGGCCCAAACGTTGTGGTCAAGATCCCAATGATCCCTGATGGCTTGAAGGCTGTCAAGAAATTAAAAGAGGCAGGGATCCAAACAAATGTCACTCTTATATTTTCGGCAAACCAGGCAATTCTGGCAGCCAAGGCAGGCGCCGCTTATGTGAGCCCCTTCATTGGCAGGCTCGACGACGCGGGGCAAGAAGGCATGGCAGTCATCAGGGAGATAGTGCCTATTTTCAAGAACTATCAGTTTGACACAAAAGTGCTTGTCGCAAGCGTCCGTCACCCTCTGCACGTAATCGACGCGGGCAAGATCGGTGCCCACGTAGTTACACTTCCACCAGACATACTGGGAAAGATGCTTGCGCACCCGCTTACCGACAAGGGACTTTCTGCTTTNNGCCTTTTCGTAGTTGAGGTATTTCAGGTTGTGGCCAATGCCTACAGAGTCGTTAACGTTTCTACCCACCCCTATTGCCACCATCCGGATGCCCATCTTCCTGTACGTGAGCACCATAGTCCTGACCGAGTCAAAGTCAGACGGCTCGCCGTCTGTCAGCGTGACAAGAATGTCAGGCTTGAATGATTTCAGTACAGGCTCGAGGAGACCGTAGACCTCTGCTAAGGGTGTGCCGCCACTCGCTCTTATCTGCACAAGGCGCCGGGCACTCACTACGGACCATTTGATATTTGGCGGCTTGATGACCCAGCATTTTACTTGTCGCTTGTCAGTGCTAAATGCATAGACTGCGAACTTTATCCCCAGGTAATGCAGCCCTTCACAAAGTGCGATCGTCGCCTGCTTGTATTCCAGCTCAACATCGGCGATACTACTTGAATGGTCCAGAAGGATCGCAACCTTTGTCTTGATCGATAATCTGAAATCAGAAAGGAAGTTTTTGGGTAGCGCCTCGATATAGCTTTCCACATCAAATTCGTCGCCGGTTTCATCGTGCCGCTCGACCCACCCGGTCTTCCAGTCCCGAAAGGCAGCCTTAACTTTCCGTATCAGGTCGATGTCGTAGATCTGTGTCTCATCGACGTCCATCTTTTCTGGTACGCTCAACCCAAAGTCCTCAAGGGATTCGTAGCCCTTGTTCTCAGTCTTTTTGCTTTCCTTGACAAGTGTCTCGAACTCGCGTAGCACGTCGTGGCCTTCATAGATCTCTTTCGTCTTTTCCTCCATGTTTTCTTTCTTGTGCCTCATCCTCACCACCTTTTCCACCTGCTTGAGCAGGTCGCTCTGGTTGAGCGATGCTCCAATTCTCGTCCTTGGCGCCAGAATAGGGATTGAAACAAGTGGGTCGAGCTCGAGTATCTTGATCAATTTTGGGATGTGCTGTTCCACCCATTCGGTGCTGTAGTTGTTGTCTATGGCCCCTCTTATGATCTCATTTGCATAGTCGGTTGCCCTTTTCACCTTGTCAAACTCTCCTCCGAAAAGCTCGCCCTTCAGATAGCCTGTCAGGAAGTACTGTGAAAAGGCCTCCGCTATCTTGTACCGCCCATAGATTGAGTTGAGCAATTGGCGCGACATCCAAGAAATGCCTTCATTGAAAACCAGCTCGCTGCCCATCCCTTCCCATTCTCGCAGGCCGAGAATCTCTATACGCTTTGTCTCAAGCGTGTTGAGTAGAAAGCCAAAGGCGTGCTCATAGCTCAGCACCTTTGTGGAATGCTTCATCCTCGTAGATTCGTACCAAAGTGCAACGCGCCACTGCCGGTATTTCTGAAAGTCGGTTCCCGGATAGTAATTTAGTAGAGGAAGTGTTATCTGGTTCTTGTCCGGTTTGGCCGTTGGAACCTTGTCCGGCATCAAAATTATGACCACCCTGTTGTTGCCGGACCACCTTCTGGCCAGAAAAGTTGCAATTTCAAGGAGTACGTCGTTTCGCATGATAGAGATGGCAATCTTTGTGGCTGCCATTACTTGTCGCCAAAGATCGACGTTATCATGTCCATTACTTTCTGGTACTCGATCTGCCCCCACTGATCGTACGCGTTTGCATAGACGACTTCGGCAACGCGGCGGCCGGAAAGTCCAGTATTGAGCATCTTGGCAAAGGCTATTGTTTCGCGAAGCGATGGGCTGTAGTACAATTCTTCTACAGCAGCCGCTTCGCGCAGGTTCTTGGCCAGCTGGATGGCGCGCTTGACGTCCTTGACCTTTGACTCGTCTATAGTTACGTGCCGCCGGACGATGTCAAGCTCGACTTCCTCCGGTGGGTATTCAAGCCTCATCCTGACCGGGAACCTGCTCAATAGTTGCGGCGGCAGCTCCTTTGTGCCAACATGCGATAGTGGATTGATTGTGGCTATCACGAACCAATCGTCAGCAGCTTTTATAATCTGCCCTTCAGCTTCCTTGAGCACCAGCTGGCGCCTGTCGTCGAGCGCCTCGTCAAGCCTGAGAAGCACATCCGCTTCAGCGGCGTTCAGCTCGTCGAGATACAGTATTGTCCCGCTGCGCATCGACTTTACCAGCACGCCTTCGACGAAGCTTATCTCGCCCTTGTCAAGGGTCCTGGAGCCCACCAGGTGCGACTCCCTTGTCCGGAGGGAAAAGTTGACGGAATCTAGGTCCTTTTTCATCTCGAAGGCAAATTTCCTCACAAGCGTAGTCTTGCCGGTGCCCTTGGGGCCAATTATCAGGACAAAGAGACCTGTTTTGTGAGCTTTTTCAAGTATTTCAATGGCGTTGTTCCAGTCAAGGTAAATTATTTCCTCCTGGCTCCCAAATTTGCTTGTTGCTGGCGATTCCATCTACTTTTATAGCAACCTTAACAGTATTTGAGCGTTAAGTAATTGCCCAGCGATTTTGTAAGAAATGGCCCGCTAACCAGTCAAGGAATTAAAGCCCTTACCACTACATGCGGGTAAAGAATATCTTCAATATTGCTGGAGATAACGAAAAACTGGTCTTTGCTATGATTGTCAAATGTGGATAAGTGTCTTCTAAAACTAGTTAGCAAGGACACGAGACATACTTTGATTACAACTCTAGAGACTCCAATAACAGATGTCCGAAACCGAACCGGAGTGCCGAGAACTTTAAGAGATGAGAAATAGGTGAAATCGTACTACATACTGCAACTTATTGACCGGATAGGCTCAAATCTCTGACAAGAGACGCTAACACGTGACTTCAGATCATGTTGAACTGCATTGGTACGTATGTAAAATATGTCATTCAGTATTCCTATTTGCAGGGGACCTCGAGGAGCACGCTAAGAATTCTGAACATAAGCAAT
>DAOL01000052.1 GCA_002501845.1 Nitrososphaera sp. UBA217 | reverse complement strand
TTGCAGTGCCGCAGCCACCTAAAAAGGCCAAAGAGTGGGGATATGTTTTACATAAAACACCTACTTTCCAGTTGCAGTGGGGATGACCTACGACGTAGGTATTAATATCGAATTTCATGTTGCCAATTCATGGCTCTATTTGGCGTCTTTGCAACTCACAGCCCGGAATCGTGTCCGTTGAATAACAGGCAGAGCAGAGACACATTGATACAGATAGACGACAAGATCAAAAACATCACTGAAAAATTCCACGTCAGAAAAATCCACGGGTTCTACCTGTCAGTGCTTGAGCACCAATGGACAATCATTGTCGAGGCAGACACTGCTCACGAGATCGAAACCATGTGCATAGAGGCGGGCATTTCGGCTTTTAATACAGTCAAGATAGTGCCGCTCAGCAACTTTGATGTTGTGATGAAAAGAATTAGGAGTACTTGATTCCCGTGGACAAGGCTCTGTCAGATCAACCTCGGAATTTGAGGCATTGTTCGAAGCAGCATTGAAGTACCTTGAACCATGGTTTAAATTACATAATCTGTGACAATTAGGCTTGCCTAACGGTTTTGCAAATGAGGAGAATCAGGGTCGGAATAGATGTGGGCGGTACATTCACCAAGGCCGTGGCCATAGACATGGCACAGGGGAAAATAATCGGCAAGGTAACGGTCCCCACCACTCACTCTTCAAGCGAGGGCGTCTCGACAGGAATTGTTCAGGCATTAAAGTCGCTGATGGAAAAATATTCGATCCAGAACTCTGAAATTGAACTGATATCGCATAGCACCACCCAGGCAGTCAACGCCCTGCTTGAAGGCGACACCGCCAAGGTTGGCATCATCGGTATGGGCGTAGGCCTTGAAAAATCAAACGTGATCAAGAGGACAAACGTCAAGAATGTCCAACTAGCGCCAAACAAATATTTGCACACGTGCTACCGGTTCCTTGACACATCAAAATACCTTGATGATAAGGAAGTTGAGCAGGCAATAGTGGAGCTTAAGGAGGAAGGTGCAGAAGTTATTGTAATAAGTGAAGCGTATGGGGTCGACGACCCGAGCAATGAAAGATTTGTTATGGAAAAGTCTGACATTCCCGCTACGGCAGGTCACGAGCTGACCGGCATATATGGTCTTGAAATAAGAACCCTCACTGCTGCAATAAACGCGGGCATCCTGCCTAAGGCAACCAGCACGGCAAGGTTTGTAGAGTCTGCCGTGCGTAATGAAAAGATTACCGCGCCTGTCCTAATAATGAAAGGCGACGGCGGAGTGACCGACATGAGCACTTTTAGGAGCAAACCCATAATCACGGTACTTTCGGGACCGGCCGCAAGCGTTGCAGGAGCCCTTTTACACCTGCGCATAATTGACGGCTTGTTTATCGAAGTGGGCGGGACTTCAACCAATGTCTGTGTGATAAAGGACGGCAGACCCGAGGTTCGATACGTCACGATAATGCAGCATCCTACTTGTATAAGATCGCTTGACGTCAGGGTTGCCGGCGTCGCTGGCGGGTCGCTTGTCAGGTGGTCCGGCAGAAAGATAACAGACGTGGGTCCTAGGTCCGCGCATGTGGCAGGTCTGCCCTACTCGTGCTTCACTGCAACAGAAGAACTTGAAGGCGGCCAGATAATCACTTTCAGACCAAAGGAAGGCGACCCGATTGACTATGTTGCAATCGAGTCAGCGGGCGGCAAGCGCTTTGCCATCACAAATACATGTGCCGCCAATGCCCTCGGTCTCGTGCCTGATGGCGACTATGCAAAGGCTAACCAAGCTTCGGCCAAGATGGCGCTTTCAATTCTTGCAAGCAGGCTTGGGACAACGATGGAACAGGCCGCTACCATAATCCTAGATATTTCCGTGAAAAAAGTGCTCGAAATAATCGAGCCCATGATAAGGGAGTACAAGCTGAAAAAGGAGCGCATAGTATTCATTGGAGGTGGAGGCGGCGCGTCGGTACTTGTGCCGCAAATTGCGCGAGAGTTGCAGCTGCCATGGAAGATCGCGGANNTCAGTGAACGATCGCTCCTGCGCGTGAGCGCAATGGGCAATATCTCACTTGACATCGGAACCGCGAATGCCCAGGAGATAAATGAGGACGAGGCCCATGTTCTTGCGTGCGAACTTTTCGGGATAAACGAAGGGGTGCAGCGCATCTTGGATATGAAGAACTACCACATTTTTGCATGCGAGATGAGCAAGAAAAAACTGTTTTTGAAATCCAAAAGGCAGCCGGTGCTTGTACTCGACAAGTACGGCCGCGTCAGGCTTTCGGTGGACAACGCCGCCATTTTCAACGGATCGCCGGAACAGGTAGCAGGCGAGATCGAAAATCTACTCAAGCAGGGTTCAGCTGACGGAAAGGACCTTGCACCACAGGTACACATCCTCGATGGGGCAAAGTTGATAGACTTTTCAAGTCTCACCGCCCCAGAGCACGTTTCAAGGGCAGTTCGCGATGAATTGAAAAAGTCCACCACCAAAGACGTTGCCGCGATTGTTAGGCTTGGTTAGAATGTGCGGGCAAATTTTCAAGTGCACTGACGACGCGGTAGCAAGATGCGCGTTGCTGATCAAAAGCGGCGAAATACTGGTATTTCCAACCGATACGATCTATGGTATTGGTTGCGATCCCTACAACGATAAGGCGGTTGAGCGAATTTTTGCGATAAAGGGAAGGAATGAAAAAAAACCGCTCCCCGTTCTGACTTACAGCACAGCAGATGCAGAAAAAATAGTGTCGCTTGGCGACGCCGGCAGGGTTCTTGCAAAAAAATACTGGCCCGGTGTCCTTACAATAGTTGCCCCAATTGCCGACAAGAAAATATCACGTAGGGTCACCGCGGCCGGCAGCAGCCTGGCAGTGCGCGTCCCGGCAAACGAGTGCGTCCTGTCGCTCCTCAAGCGATGCAAATACCTTGTGGGCACGAGCGCAAACCCGTCGGGCGACAGCCCGGGGAAGAGCGCTCAGGAAGTACTAAACTCCTCGCTTAAAGGATATGACGCGCTGCTGGACGGAGGCCCGGTTGAAAATGGGATTGAATCAACCATAGTTGACATTACAGGCAGGCCCAAAGTCCTGCGGGAAGGGACAATAAAAGAAAACGAGGTTATGCAGCTCCTTGGGCGCGTTTAACCTTATAGTTTCCACGTTCAGATTCAGGGAAGAAGAGGCGCAGGACGAAATCCTGGATCTGCTCGACATGTTTGGCGATCCAGACGCAGAATCCGAAATTACCGAGATCAAGGGCCTCCTGCTTGCGCAGGCCGCGCTCGATCCGTTTGAAGTCATTGAAAAATTAAGAAAGCTTGTAGCTTCAGAGCCTTGGCAATTGCGTTACATCCTGCGCGTTCTTCCAGTAGAGAAAGTCGTTCCCACCGAGCTTGATGCGATCAAACAAGCGGCAAAAGATCTTTCGGTGAAGATAGGCAAGGACAGCTTTCGTATAACTGTTGAGAAGAGGCACAGCTCGCTTAAATCAGTTGAAATTATTAAGGCGATCGCCAGCGAGATCGAAAGCAAGGTTGACCTTGAAAATCCCGATTGGGTTATTCTTGTCGAAATAATTGAAAGCCAGACAGGCTTGTCAGTGCTCAGGCAAAATCAGATGTTTAGTTCCGTTGTCGAAAAGCGCAGGTGACAAGATTAAGATACAGGCTAGTCGACATGTACTATGTATGAGTGCGGGGAGACTTGAAGAACTTGCAAAACACAAATACATAAGTCTAGAGACATACAGGAAGAACGGCCAGCCGGTCAGTACACCCGTATGGTTCATGATTGACAACAGCCTCGTATATGTCGTCACTCGCCTAAATACTGGCAAGGTCAAGCGTTTGCGCAATAATCCGGCTGTGCGTATCGCCCCAAGCAGCAACAGAGGACAGCCCAAGGGGGAATGGATTGATGGAAAGGCTAGGTTCGTTGAAGGTCCTGAGGCAGGGCGTGTCATACAGATGCGCAAGGAAAAGTACGGCTTGCAGGCGAGGTTGGTTAGCCTGTTTGTCTACTCCAAAGAGCAGACGGTAGTAATTGCGATCGAACTTTCATCCTAAGATAACTATTTTACAAGTATGGCCGCTCGCTCTAGAAGATATTGCAGGAATTTGTAGTCGTCAAGTTTTGCTTCCAGCCCAAGAACACTCGCTTGTGTGACTTTCTTTTTCTTGTTTGGCTCCA
>DAOL01000007.1:30772-31046 GCA_002501845.1 Nitrososphaera sp. UBA217 | reverse complement strand
AAAAAATTGGGACGAGCATCAATGGTTTGGTGACTCTTATAGATGAGATGACCACACGAGGCACCCAGATCATGAATGGGGGCGTTCCGACTGGCACTACTCCTGAACAAGAGTTCATGCATCTGCACGGACTCATACTCCAGTTCGATGAAATGGGAATGGCATTCACAGACGACTTAAATATGAAAATAGAAGATGAGCAGAAGTCGCTTGAAATAACTCAGGCCAACGTCATCAATAACATCGAGAGCAGCATGAATTTGAACACGATGCT
>DAOL01000007.1:0-30753 GCA_002501845.1 Nitrososphaera sp. UBA217 | reverse complement strand
TCCCATGAGCTAAGGGGACCTATACATCCAATACTTGGATATGCCTCGATGGCAAAAAGTGGAAAGGTAAAACCTGAAGCGGCACTAGATGTCATCTATAAACAGGCACTCAAATTAAAGCAACTGGCTGGCGATATTCTTGATGTCAGCAGAATTGAAAGTGGAACCTTAACATACGCCATGCAAAAAACAAAGATTCACGAAATTCTGTTGAATGCAATGGTCGCAGCAGGGGGAATGGTGAACCCTAAGGATGTATCTGTGATCGCAGATATTGACGAACACCACAAAGACCTAGAGATATGGGCTGACAGGGACCGTATTGGACAGGTGTTTACCAACATCATAGGAAATGCCACCAAATTCACAAAGAAAGGAGCTATCAAGGCTCAAACCCATGTAAACAAGGATGCAAATATGGTTGAAATATCGATCAGCGATACAGGTGGCGGAATTCCCGAAGATCTCTTACCAGATCTATTTGGCAAGTTTGTAACAAGGAACATTGGCAACCTGAACAAGGAAGGATCGGGTCTCGGTCTTTACATAAGCAAAGCAATTGTCTCATCGCATGGTGGGACTATTGACGTGTATAACAGCGAGAATGGAGCAACATTCAGAATAGTGCTCCCAATAGAGCAAGCAAATGAAAACAAGGAGAGAGTTTTTGAAATGATAAAGAGGGAACACAAATGAATGCTCAAAAAGAAATGAATCTATTAATGACATCACAAAACAGTCCGGCACTGTTTAATGGGGGAAGATAGGACAGTTGGGCAGATACAGCGATGAATCAGTGGTGGAACACCCGCACTTTATGAAAGAAAAGCTCGCCGAGTACGAGAATGAAATCATTGCTCAACTATCAAAGCTTGATCTTAGCCCGAATGAGGCAAAAATTCTGCTATACCTCATGATATACAACAGCTCGACGGCCTCTGAAATTGCGAAATTAAGTGGCGTTGCGCGCACTGACAGCTATTATTATTTGAGCAGTTTGCTGGCCAAGGGCGTTCTCCGAACAACATTTGACAGACCCCAGCGCTATCAGGCACTCTCGTACAGGGAGGCAGTTGAGCATCTAATCAAAGTCAAGACCGCCAATTTGGGCTCTGTATCAGAGAAAAAGGATTACTATCATGGTCTGATTGGCCAAATATTGGATAAAGTGGTTCAGCACAAAGAAACTGACAAGGACGTTTATCAAGTAGTAGTTGGCAAGGAGCCATTAGTCGCAAAGATCGATAGCTTGATCAAAACCGCGAAGAAAGAGATTACTCTGCTGTTGTCTGAAGAAGAGATCATGATCTTGTATAGGAATAGCCTAATAGACGAGCTTCACAAATCGGTTTCAAGAGGAGTTAAAGTTAATATCAAGACTCCATCAACAAACATCTCTAGCTATATCAAGAGCGAAGTCGATACAGAACAAAAGATATCACTTGAGGTTATCAATAATTCGTCACCTGTCGGATGTATGATATTTGATGGCGAAGAAATGATAACTTTCATTGAAAGCAATACCAAAGGATTCAGGGATTCGGGCATTAGGGTATTTTATACCAACAACAGGAAGCTTATTTCTGCCTTCAAAGTCACCACAGAGAAATCATAGTGGCTTTTGTAAGCCTTATCGCCGACTGTCTAATTTTTTTTGAAAACATCTTCTTTTATAATTGTCTTGGTATCCCCATATCATGCAAGAAATTGCACTGATGCATGCCCACATGGCGAAGCTCCTGGAACTCGGAGTTGACGAGGAATGGCTCTCCAAAAGTAAGATGACGCCAGACCAAGCACGAGAACTGCTAAAGGGCATACTTTATCTCAAGGAAATGCATCCTCAGTTCTATGCTCATGTGAACGATTCGCAAAGGTATCTAGGCGACCTAAGATAAGTGTAGGTCCAATCATGCTGTAGTGCGAACTAGATCTGTTTGTACAAATCTAACACACAACTACATTTAATCGATTATCGATATTTCGTGCTTGTGAATCCCAGTCTTACCGCCACTAGCCAAATATCATCTTCCGAATTGAATAGAGCATTGAATAAGATAGGCAAGGACCCAAAAAGAAAATTGGTGTATCATCTGTATACTGATTATGGGATTTCATTAAACAAACCGACTATTCATTCTGCCGACCTGGAAAGAGCCCTGTACTCTCTCGTAGGTTCAGGTGCAGACATTATCATTAAACTGGTAAATACCGAGATGCACTGAGTTTAGATAACCCACCACTTTTGTCCACCCTTGGTACTCTGACGGGAGTCGAAGATCGGTGCAACCATCTGTAACCAAAGAATCCAATATCTAGAGCGGGGCAGAAGCACCATTTTGCAACCTGGTTGTCTTGGCCGAATTGGTATTTAGTAATACGGCAACGTTATATTTCTGTGCCGGACATCAAAGTACAATGTTTCATAAGATCGGTGCAGTCATACTCCTCGTCTCTGACATGAAAAGATCGATCAAATTCTACCGGGATACCCTTGGCATGAAGCTAAAGGAACGGTCAAAGGACTGGACTGAATTTTCAGAGGGTGGCACGGTGCTTGCGCTCCACCCCGCAAGCAAGAAGAAGATCAAAAAGAACAACAGCATGCTGGTGGGGTTTAATGTAAGCGACTTTGACGATATTATCAATGGCTTGAAAAAGAAGAAGGTCAAATTCTACAAAAAGGCAAAAGTGGAACCCTTTGGTAAGCACGCAATAATTCAGGATCCTGACGGGCACTTGATATCTATAGTCCAGATGCCCCAGGAAGAGCTTTCACAAATTCCATACTATCACGGCTTTGCGCCAGTCTGATCGCGGAACCACACAAATACTGGAATGAGAGGATGCGCCAGACCTATTTGCTGCTCTCCTTTCCTATTGTAGCATGTCATGACCATCCTGCCTTCAAGCGTTGAACGAATGTCAGATGTGAGCTCAGAGTCCTTGAGCGGGCCATATAATTCAAAAAAATAGTCCTGCTTGTAATAGGCCACATGCTGCGCAAAGCAGTCAGATATTATTGCTGGGTCGCCAGCCATCCGTACCTTGATGTTTGGCCTGTTTTCTACTGCCAATTGGAGTTCCCTGTTGATGTACTTACTCCTGATGTATTCAGAGTCAAGCTTGGCTGCAGAGCTGATGGAGTAAATATCGATGTCCTGACTGAGCTGGGAGGCAGTGCGATGCGCAAGGCTGTTGACTTCGTCTATTTGCTTTTCGCCAACTCTGCCGATCCTGCCGTAAAGGTACATCATGCACATCAACTCGTTGCGGCCGACAAATGGAAAGCTGCGCCTACCGGCGATAAATTCTGTTATCGTCCCTGCGATGTCGTCTGGCAATACCATAGCCATGTACGAGTCTGCGACTATCACGCCAGCCGAAAAACAAGACATATAACATGCTTATAGTCCTATGCCTCTCGCACACAATGTCAGAGATAGACAGCACAAAAAAGGTCTACCTGATCGTCCACGGCCAGCGCCAGCTTGTAGAACCGGTGAAGGAGAAGCTCGCAGACAAGTTCCGGCGAGAGAATATGCAGGCCGCATCGCTGGACAAGGCAGGTGAGGTGGGTGATTACGTCGCAATGCTATGGCCCCCGATAGCAGCAAAAGAGATTGTGGTAAGCCAGATTACCGGCACTGGTGGCAGCGGCGGGCAGGGCATGGGGGCGTGGAGCTCTATCAACCAGAGGGAGCTTTTCCGGCTATCCTTGTAACATCCTCAATTGCCAGAAATAATTAGCTAACCTTATGGTTTACCAGATTACACACCCGTAATTAATAGCAAATCCGTGGAGGCATTCGCATGACTGGTTTCGATAAGAACTGGAGTAACCTGAGTAGAGCAAGCTCCGGCGAGAAGCTGAAGGAAGCGCTGAGGCCTCAGAGCCCGCTCAAGCCAAAGATCGAGACTGCCGTTAACAAGCTGCAGTTGCAGACGTCAAAGTTAGACACAATGATAACAAAGCTGAACGAGAGGGACGCATCGCTGTTCAGAAGAGTCGTCAATGCCATGCAGAGGCATGACGCCGACACCGCCAAGGTCCTCTCAAACGAGCTTGCGGAGGTACGCAAGGTTTCTAAAACTCTGGGAAACGCCAAACTGTCGCTAGAGCAAGTGTCAATGCGACTATCGACTATACACGACATGGGAGACGCAATGGTTGCGCTGGGTCCGGCAATGTCCTCAATAAAGGGCCTCAAGCCGAGCCTCGGTCGGTTCGTGCCAGGCGCAGACGGTGAGATAAACAACATGCAGACGCTGCTCAGCGGAATCATGGTGGAATCGCTACAGGGTAGCGCCGTTGGAATAGAGCTTAACGCAGGCAGCGGAGGAGACATCGACCAGATAATGATAGAAGCGTCAGCTGTCGCAGAGGAGAAGGTGAACGACAAGTTCCCCTCTATCCCAAGTGGTAGCTTCAGGATCTCCGACACCGAGAGTCAACAGTGAGAGAGTATGGCAAGAATATCCGTACTGGCAATCTTTGGAACGATAGGATTCGCAATAGGGTTCCTTACGTTCCTAACCGCGCCCTTGATCGCAAACTGGTTACCGACGATAGTAGTAGACCAGGCCTTGGCCTTTGCCACCATAAGTGGTGCCGCAGGGGCAGCGATCAGCACTACAGTCGTAAGCATGTGGGCAAGAAGACCATAAAACCCTACCCCTCCTTTTTATTCTTTTATCCCTTTTCTGTATCCGTGCGTGAATCCTGGATCATACACTTTCGAATACTCGTACTTTGTGGGTGCAATGACATCCCCCACGATTATTAGCGCGGTCTTGATTATCTTGGCTTCCCCTGTTTTCCTGGCAATGTCGCCTAATGTTCCCTTGATTATTTTCTCATCGTCCCACGTTGCCCTGTAGACGACAGCGGCTGGAGTCTTTTCATTGTAGACGCCGCCCTTTAGCAGTTCCCTCACGACATCGCCAATGAGGTGAACGCTCAGGTAGAACGCCATCGTGGCGCCGTGCTTTGCAAGCTCGGCTATCGACTCGCGCTCTGGCACTGGCGTCCTGAGCTCTGCCCTCGTCACTATCAGGGTCTGGGTTACGCCTGGGAGAGTCAACTCAAGGTTAAGGTCGGCCGCGGCCCCAAGTATCGCAGTAACACCAGGGACCACGTTACATTTTATGCCGTCAGCTTCGAGCTTGTCTATCTGCTCCCTGATTGTACTAAAGAGCGCCGGGTCGCCATCATGGAATCTTATCGCAAGCTTGCCCTCCTTTGCAGAATCCCGGAGGATCTGGTAGATCTTTTCCCTGTCAATGATGGCAGCATCATACAACTTTGCGTCCTTTCTTGCGTAATCCAGGTTCTTTGGATTAAAGAGCGATCCGGAGTAAATTATTACGTCAGCCTGCTCTACCAGCTTTTTCGCCTTGAGCGTGATAAGCTCGGGATCGCCGGGCCCAGAGCCCACAAAATAAACAGTTCTACTCTCTGGCATTTTTCTTTGCCACCATTATTGAAAAGTACTTTTCAGTAGGGCCCTTTTTACCGCGAAGCTCTGACAGATTTTTCATTTCAAGTATTTCGCCCTCTTCAGACACGTCCTGCGCTATCGCGATATTTGCGTTGTCCGGAAATCCTGACTCACCCAACATCTCAACTACGCTATCAAAATAGCGTCCGTCCTTTAGAAATATCACCGTGTCACAGGCAGTTGCAGTTCTTCTGACCCGTTCCATATCATAACACGCCGGCACTATGGCCACCGTTTCATCGCCCTCTGCCAGACTTATGCCTGCCTTTGCAGCAATAGCAAACATGGACGCGATGCCGGGCACAATTTCAACTTTAATGTCCTTGTGGCTCTTTTTCAGCTCGCGGTGGAGATAGATCCACGTACTATACAATGCGGGGTCGCCCACTGTAAGATAAACCACTCTTTTGCCGGACCTGACTGCAGCCGCAATATCTTCGGCGTTCCTCTTCCAATAGTCCTTGAGCGATTCTTTATCCTTTACCATCGGAAAGATAAGGCTGGTAGTCTTTGCCGACTTGCTCACATATTTTTCGACAACTGAAAGCGCGATGCTGGGCTTGCCCTCTCTTGCGGTAGGTGCAAATATGACCTCTGCGCTCTTTATCAGGCTCACTGCTCGCACCGTGAGAAGCTCAGGGTCGCCAGGGCCACAACCCACGCAGAAAAGTTTCATGAGTTGCTGCACCTTCCGACGGCAATTTAAGTCTACTATGGGTAAAGCTGCTCACCGGTATACCGGTCGATTATTTTGATCGCCTTTGTCGGACACGTGGCTGCCGCAGCGTATATCTTTTCATAGTCGGCGCAGGTCTCGCACTCCACCCTCGCCTTGGGGTTGAACCTCTTGTTCTTTTCAACAACAAATACCTTTGGCGCGAGCGTTTCGCAGCTGCCAAATGCCATGCAGAGCGATGGTTCGACAACGATGTGGAACCTGCCCTTTGGTGTGTCAAGGAAATACGGGCCATTGAAAAAGTCTGCAACCACGTTTTCATTCGCTATTTTCCACGGCTCAGGGGTTGCTGTCACCGGATCCGGCTCGTACACGTACTCTGGCTCTGGCACGCTGTCAAACTCGCTTCTGTCGTATTGAATCCGCTTTGTTTCGTCAGACAGCACTTCAAATGCTGCATTTATCTTTTTGATCATCTCTTCAGCAAAGGCAGAACTGTTCCTGTCCGGGTGGTATTTTCTTGCAAGCCTCCTGTAAACATGCCTGATCTCCTTGTAGCTAGCCTTTTCCGAAACGCCGAAAACAGTATAGTAGCCCTTGCTGTCACTCAATACTGGGCAAGTGTGAGCTGAATGAACTATTATGTCTTGTTCCAAGCATGAGATGCCTACGTATTTAACTGCAAACTGACGATACAAGATCTTGTTCCGTGTTTTCGATGTCAACACAATCTTCGCTTTATGCAATTTCAAAAATTTTGGACATGGTTGTGTTTGCCCTACTAGCAATCCTTTTCATCGGCGTGTTGGCATTTGACATTGCGTATTTTGGATTTCATGAAGCCATCATTGCAATTCCGCACGAGGCAGAGCAATACTTTGAATTCCTACCTTGGGCTATCCTTGGCCTTTTGCTAGCAGACATCTATGTGAAATACAGAAAACTGGATAATGATTGGCGAGCACTTCTCAGACGCCACTAGCTTGACGTCTTTATGGCCATACTAATTCCGATATTCATGCCGCTGAAATTCATCAAACTAGTAGAGGTGCTAAAGACTGCCAAAACTGTGTAAAAAAATCCAAAAAAGCAATAAGCAATAAGGATATTCAAGTGAATCTGCGATGTTGTGCAGAAGACTAATGAAATAACGGCATTTGGCACAAACTATACACAGAAGAGTTTGCTGTGACACACCCTAAATGGAAACAAAAAGACCTCCTTTCTCCGCCGGCGGTCGTCTCAACGATTAATATATCGCTAGCGATGTTGGTCGTATTTTACACAAATTACCTTCTATGCGTTGAAAAAGAACAAGCTTAAGAACAAGTGCTTATCAAGTCTAAACGTATGGCAAAAGCCAAAGCCAAAAGTAAGAGAAAGAAAGGAAAGCAAGCCAAGCTCTCAAAGGGCAAGAAGAAAGGGGGCGCAAAGAAGAGGGTAGCGGCCAAGCGAAAAGGTGCCAAGAAAAAGAAGGCAGCCAAGCGAAAGGCAGCGCCAAAGCCACGATTCAGCTCTGCACCTGTTCCTGCGGCATACACTGAAATCTCGCCTGAAGAAATAATGCCATCCGTGCCGGAAACGCCTGAAGAACCAACGATGGGATCGACAGAATCAATGGAAACTGGCAGCAGCGGATTCACCTCGAGTGACGACAGCGACAACATGTAGAAGCTAAGGATGCCTTTGTATTTGGGAGACCACACAGAGGCGACTATCTCAATCTAGAACCTCTTTATGGAGGCTCTCTACGTTTGTAACTGTCACTACTGTTTAATATTTTCCTGTTATTCTCACGCAGAGAAATGAAGAAACAAAGTTCTATAAGATTCGTCGCGGGAGCGTTTGCCCTGCTGTTGCTTGTTCCGCTCATGACCGGAAAAGGCATGCAGGTTGCAGACGCGGCGCCAGCGGCTGGAATCATCGTTCCCCTCTATACATATCCGGGGGGCACTTGGGACACAGTTGTAAAGACAAAGAACAATCACCCAGCCGTGCCCATCGTGGCCATTGTAAATCCGGCCAGCGGCCCTGGAGCGTCAAAGGACTCTAACTATGTGTCCGGCATAGCCCAACTGAAGGCTGCCGGCGTCGTTGTGATAGGTTACGTATCTACTGCCTACACGAGTAGGAGCCTGGCTGCGGTCAAGGGCGACATTGACAAGTGGGGTAGCTGGTACGGCGTCGACGGCATATTTTTTGACGAGCAGACAAACTGGGCCGGCGGCGAGTCGTATTACACGCAGGCTGGCGACTATGCAGAGTCAAAGGGGTTGGCCTTTACCGTTGGCAACCCGGGGGCAAACTCGCTCCCGTCATATCTGTCAACGGTAGATGTGGTTCTTATATATGAGAGCCCCGGCTTGCCGAACCTAAGCGACTATGTCTTGTGGGGCTCGTCTGCAAAAGACCAGCTTGGCATGATCCCATTCTCGGTAAGTTCGCTCTCAACAAGCTGGTTGAAAGGCGCGACAGGCTTCATTGGTTGGGTCTACGTGACAAGCGACGGCCTGCCAAACCCATGGGACTCGCTCCCAACCTACTTTGACGACATGGCGGCGCTGCTTGACGGCGGCTCTCCTACAGGAGGGGATCCAACGCACCAGATGACTGTCAAGTCACTGGATCAAACTGGTAACCCCATAAACGGCATGTGGACGGAAGTGAAGCAAAACGGTGCTACAGTGAGTACGGGCTATACGCCCCTTACTTTGACGCTGAAGGATGGGACGTATACAGTGTCTGCCGGGAACTACCAACAGATCATTTTCGATCACTGGTCTGACGGAAGCAAGTCAATCACGAAATCAATAAACCTTTCAAGCAACACTGCGCTAACGGCATATTATAACAACGGCGTAGTCACATCACCGTTATCAGTGAAGCTGAATGCTGGCAAGACTACAGGGTTAACCGGCACTAGCATCACCTTCAGCGCTAGCATTCTGGGCGGCACGGCACCATACACCTGGTCAATCAACTATGGCGATGGTACGTCATCTCCATATGTCTCGGCTTCGACCATTTCCAAGACGTACAATAAGGCGGGAACCTACACAGCAGTGGCAAATGGTAGGGATGCAACGGGCAAGATCGCAACTTCAAACCCGGTGGTACTCACCATAACACAGAGCACAAGCACGCTGACCGTGAAAACGGTCAACGCTGCAAACAGCGCTATAAACGGCTATTACACAACTCTGTGGCAGAACGGTGCGCTGGTCAAGTCAGCATACTCGCCAACATCATTCACCCTCAAAAACGGACAGACGTACCAGCTGTCCGTGGCTGACTATGGAGGCTATGTGTTTGACCATTGGAACGACGGAAGCACTATCAGGCAAAAGACAGTCACCTTAAAGGAGTCAACGACACTTACAGCGCACTACAAGACAACGCCAACAAAGGTGACGCTAACCATAGAATCAGTGGGGCTTAGCTCGCCTATCACTGGGCTCTGGACCGTCATCAGTGGCGCGGGTTCGACGACAGGTTATACCCCGCTGTCCTACAGCGCGAATTCAGGCTCGCAGTACACGGTGACGATGGGCGAATACCAAAACTACGTATTCGATCATTGGGACAACGGTAGCACCAGTAAGTCGCGCACCATAACGCCAAACAGCAATACCGTGCTTACAGCTTTCTATAGGCAGTAAATACGAAATCGCTGTAGCGTTTCTCTTTTTATTTTCTTTTTATTCTAATCTTGAAATTAATCCCTCGTTCTGAATTGCAATGACGGATCCCATGATCTATATCCATGTTGCTTCACGGACAATATCTCATGCGAATCTCATTATAGGGGCTCGATGCAACCCGATCGTATGAGCGACTTTCCAAAGGCCGGGTTTGCCAGGCTGCTAAAGTTCTTTGAGAGTAACACTGACGACGTTGTCAAGCTTACAAGGGCCTTCGGGCTTGCAACCAAGATCCACAAGGGCCAGCTCCTGAACAAGAGCGAGCCGTACATCAGCCACTTGGTCAGAATTGCCCTTATTCTTGTTGAAGAGCTTCAAATGCGCGACCCCGATCTTGTGTGCTCTGCCCTATTGCACGGCGCCTCTGACAGCATACAGGACGAGGAGCTGAAAGAGTATGGCGAGCGTGTCTATTCTACAGTTCGCGCCGCCGCGGGGCAACCAAGCACCGAACAACAATTTGCAGCACTGTCTAAAGCCCCCAAGGACCTGAAATACGTCAAGCTCGCCGAGCGGTTGGATATCACGCGGTCAATCAAGAACCAGGCGTTGAGGGACAAGATAATAAGGTTCAAGGATGAAACACAAAAGTATGTCGTGCCAATCGCGACTGCGACTGACGACAGGCTTGCGTTTAAGCTCTCTGTTGCGCTCTACGAGCTCAAATGATCTAGCGGTGAACGCACTTGCCGTCCGGCCCAACCTTGTGCTTTGCCCAATGGATGCCGCAGCCAATCAACCGGTGCTCAGTACAGCCGCATATCGGGCAGTGCTTTATCTTTTCCTCTTCCTCCATGCATTGATGTAGTGTCCCCGTTATTTGAGGTTAGAGGGCCAATCAGACAGTTCATTATAGGTTGATGAACAGTGTCAGACCATACTTTACATTTATCTTGCATTAGGATCATTGAATTAGTGATGGCAAATTCAGATTATGTGAGACATAATGATAGCCCTGCGGTGAGGAAAATGGAGAAAAATAAGGCCTTGAGACAAATAATAATTCTCGCTGTCATTCTTGGAATTGTTCTTGTCACCACGACGTATCTGTTGCATCCAATCTTTCCAGACCAATACATTCTATATTTCCACGTGGGAGAAGTAGCCGTGACGGGCTTTTTCGTCATACAGATCCTGAGCAGCATCACATACAGACTGATGCTATTACATTCAGAGCAGACCGCCAAATCGATGAAGAGCCTCGTAAGAATCGCCGGTGCAATTGTTGTAATTGCTTTTATCATTTCCTACCTGAGCCAGGACCCCGTAATTGCGGCCTCTATAAGCACCATTGCTGGCTTGGTGATTGGATTTTCTGCTTCTAACATTATCAGCAACGTCATCGCGGGAATGTACCTAGCAATAGCCAGACCGTTTAGCATTGATGATAGAATTAAGGTATTTGGCGAAGTGGGAGTTGTACATGACATAGGCATGCTTTACACCCGACTTGGTTTGGAAAATGGCGACGAAATGCTTGCATCAAATTCTTCGATGGTGACTAGCACCGTGATCCTGAAAAAAGAAGTGGAATATGATGGGACTGCTCAAAGAGATGCGGCCACCGCCTAAGGCGTCATCGATGCACCAGTCCTACAAGAAAACAACCGATTAATGCCTACAGCATGTACATCATTCCGCCGGAAACAAGAGTCACAAACTCCACGTCGGCACGCTCTTTTGTCCGCGCCACTATTGCGTTGAGCCACAAGCTGTCTATACCCTGGCTCCAAATCGTGACCTTCTTGTAGTGTTTCTGGCTGCCATGGAAAAACCCAACGCAGTCNNAGGCGATTATATGTTGATTTCGAAAATACATTTTGTGTAGCTTCGCTTCCGGATCGTGTTAGCTAACCTGGACTAGAAGACATTTTATTCAAAAAAATTGACAACTCGTTATATCCCTTCTAATGGCACACTGTGTGAGTAGGATTGTTTAAGGAACGAAAAAAATCGCGTTGCTGTCGCTCTTGTCAACGCTGGTCGCTGTATCGACTGCTTTTGTGGCATTTCGATATACGCGCAGACTGACGACAGCAATATGACTACGTTTGAAGAAGAAGCAGCAAAGCCGACAGAAGAGGGAACGGCCATGGACAATACAACATCTACTGCAAGCAGCAATTCAGCACAGGATGGAAGTACTTCGATAGCTGATGTCCAGTCGTTGTTCGACGGTGTTTTTGTCTGTGATGTAGGCACCGTAGAAATCTCGGGACAAACAGAAGTAGCGTCGGTTGACAATGCATCGCTCACTACACCAACGGTCTCTGTAGAAGTGATGACTCAGACACAGGTTGCTGAACTGGCTGCAAACGAAACACAAACAGCTTCAGCAAACAATGAAACATCGATTGCTTCTGCTAACTGCCTAGAGATGAGTCTAAACAACACAACCTCAACTAGTAGCACCGACGCTACTGATGCAGCAAACACAACATCTACTTCAAGCAGTAATTCAACATTAGCCCACAGAAGTAATGCTACGTCACTAAGCTCGTCTAATCAGACATCGACAGCAAGTGCACCAGAATCGGGAGGGCAGATCTTGGTGATAGAGAGTCAGGACTTTGTGCCAGGGCAAGCGGTCTTGATCTTCTCTGAAAAAGCGCTGTTAGCAATAGATGATGTTGACTCAGACGGAAGCATACATGCAAAAGTCCAAATGCCTAAGGGTGGCGGAACGACAATCGCCGGTAACGACACTGCAAGCACGAGCACCGAGCTGCGGTTCGTAGAGACCGGGACCCAAAGAACCGCGACTTTCGCTTTTGACGGCCAGACGCTGACAGCGGCCGCAAGCGGAGAAATAGCGGTTAAAGGCGCTGGATTAGGTGGTAACGCAGGAAACTTAGTTATTGCCATCTCCTTTCCTTTTTTGTATGAAGGAAAAAGTTAATTCCTATCTTTTCTAATAGTCTAGAAAATGGCAAACAAGATCAAATGCTCACACATCCTCGTGCAAAAGCAGAGCGAAGCTCTTGCAATACTCGAACGCCTGAAAAAGGGTGAAAGCTTCTCCAAATTGGCACAAGAGTTGTCTATTGACAGGGGCAGCGGCAAGCGCGGTGGTGATCTAGGTTATTTTGCCCGCGGCTCGATGGTCAAGCCCTTTGAAGACGCTGCTTTCAAGCTGGAAAAGGGGCAGCTGTCGGAGGCAATCAAGACAGAGTTTGGTTACCATGTAATCAAGAGGTTGGACTGATTGGATGCATACTTGCAAGATGAGCTTTATGATCTGCTCACCTACTGCATCCAGAAGCCTCAGTCTCCGGATTTCGCCAGCAAAAAAGGTCGGGTGCAAGAGATCGGGCGTGAGCTTTACGCCGACGGTGGGGCAGACGCGCTTGAAAACATATTCTTTTCCATTGAACATAGGGTAAAGGACGAGATCGACCGGGATGCCAAGCCCTACCGGATGTGGTGGAACAGCATTGCTAATGAATGGAAGTACTAGGTCATTTTCTGGTCTTGAGGAGCACAAAGAACGCAATCGCGCCCATCATTCCGCCCAGAACCAGTAGTACCTGAATCGTAAAGGGTGGTATCGGGAAGCCACCGCGGTCGACCATTTTGACCCTGATTATTTCATAGGCTCCAGCCTTCTCAATGCTTGTGAACCCTGCAATCTCGATCTGGGAGTTTGGCTGCGGAGTAGAGATGTGCACCTGCACAGGCGCTCCGTCGATACTGGCTGCGGCGTCGCCTTCCTTAGGTGGCGGGCATCCTTCCCTTATGCTGCACTCGCCAAGCGAATACACCGACATCACCTTTGCCCTACCAATGTCCTCACCCTTTAGTATCCCTCCGGTGCTTGCTTGAGAGAAGGTCGGGTCAAAGAGCGAGTGCCACCTTTCCATTGGCATGGCTCCTATTTCACTGAAATCAAGTATCGGTTCTGCCATAATCTCCCGGGCTTCAGAGCTGACAAGCTTATCCGCAAACTCGGGGAAAGTGGCTTCCAAAAGCCCAATCGGCTGGTTAACGTTTACCCTGCCGTGCTCTGACGAGTCGACAAAAATAGGCCCGTTAATCATGAAGCCTCTCCAGTTGATGTCCATAGGTATGTTATCTGTCGCGTTCCTGTCAAGCTTGAAGCCCGAAAACTTTGTAATGAATTCGACGTTATATGTAAGCGAGAGCTTGTCAGTTTCTCCCCTGAGGACACCAGAATATGTAAGGTTAGCACTTGTTATCTGAGCTGGACTCTGCACTCCAAGTAGCGCCTGATTGGCCGCTACGATTAGTTCGCTCAACTTACTTGCGTTTGTTCCCTTTATAGAGAATTCAAATCTTTCAGTCCTTCCAGCGAACAGGTCTGCCAGGGCACCGCCCGGCTCATATCTTAATTGCACAAACTTTACCCCCGTAAAGCTGCCTACTGCTTTGTCAAATTCCGGGATCAAAGACACGTTGATCTGCGCTGCGTATGCTGAATTGGCAAGGCCGGCGATCAGAAGCACTGCTATGACAGGCGAAATAACAGCTGCCTTAGCCTCTCTCCTCTGCACATTTTATCTACAGAAGTTCTCCCCCTTATCGTTTGTTCTTGGCCGTTTCTTGTCCGGTTCTCACACGCCCGTTCACCATTGGGATTCACTTTTAGGACTCACTTTTAGTGAGTAGAGAACCCATAATAGCTCTATTTGTGCATCTAGTGCACATTGCACTACGGTAAAACAAGAAACAGGCTCGCTGCATGCATCGCTTTTGTCTCTGGCATCATGTTCTTGCTGTCAGGTTATCGGGCAAACATAGAGACCTACAACCTGATAAGGGAGCAGCTAGTGGTAAACACCGCCAAGGATTTCTGGACATATGCCGTGGTCCCTGTAGGGGTCCTGGCGCTTCTGAGCCAGCTTGGCGGGTTAACAGTCCTGATGGGCGCAGTGCTGTTTGCGGCAAATCGCGTAAACATTGGCAAATTCTTGGTATTGATTGGGACCGGGCAGGGGCTATTCACAATCCTTATCCACATCGCGCTAGAGTTCTGGAGCGGGAGGTTGGCCCTTGACAGCAACTATGTCACATGGCTCACCTCGACTGCCACCGGGCTTGGAATCCTGTTTGCAGTAGTAGCGTCCAATCTCACGAAGGGCAAAGGCGAGAGCATTTACCTAAGAGCGATAAAGTTCATGCTGCGGAGAAAAAGAAGCTAGACGTCGGCGTACATCGAGAACTCGTGTGGGTGTGGCCTCACTGCTAATTCAACGTGCTCCTTCTCTTCATGCTCTACTATCCTGTCTATTGTTTCGCTGTCAAATATTGGCTTCAGGAAGGCACTGTCGCTTTCCAGCTTTTCATACGCTTCCCTGAGGCTTGCAGGCAGCTGTGTGATTCCAAGTTCGCGCCTCCTCTTGGGGCTCATTTTAAAAATGTCTTCGTTTACCGGGTCACCGATCTCCTTCTTTTTCCTGATGCCTTCGAGGCCAGCTGCCAAGATGGCTGAAAACGCAAGGTACGGGTTGCACGATGGGTCCGGTGCCCTGAATTCTATTCGTTTCAGGTTGGCAAACTTGTGTCCCTTGTAATGCGCAGGGATCCTGATTATCGCCGATCGGTTGCCGGTGCTCCACGCAACATAAACAGGCGCCTCATAGCCGGGCACAAGCCTCCTGTACGAGTTGGTTGTTGGCGCTACGATCGCTGCTAATGTCTGGGCGTGCTCTAAGATGCCGCCGCCAAAATAGCGCGCAGTCTGCGACATTTCTGCATATTCGTCGACAGAATCATAGAATAGGTTCTTGCCCTTGTTCCACAGGCTGACATTAACGTGCATCCCGGAACCGTTGTCAAGCGCTATCGGCTTTGGCATCATGGTAGCAATCATGTTGTGCTTTTTGGCAATGTTCTTGACGATGTACTTGTAGCTCTGGACACCATCAGCAGCGTTGACTAGATTGTCGAAGCGTATGTCGATCTCGCACTGGCCAGCCGTCGCAACTTCGTGGTGGTGCGCGTCACATACTATACCAAAGTTGTTGGTAAGTACGTCGACGCATTCGTTGCGGTACTCCATCAGGGTATCGCCGGGTGCGCTTGGCAAGTAGCCTTCTTTCAGCCGGAGAGCATAGCCCACGTTGTCAGTAGACCATGGAGCTTCTTTTGATGCGATATGGTAGCTCTGCCCTTGGTACGGGGTCATGGTGTTTACCTCAAGCTTGTCAAAGACGAAAAACTCCACTTCGGGTCCCCAATACGACGTGTCAAACCCCTGCTCTATGACATACTTTTCAGCCCGCTTGGCTATGCCGCGAGGGTCGCGGGGGAATGTGTCGCGCTTGCTCCCGCCGCTCAGGATGTCGCAGATCAGTCTTGCAGTGGGCGTTCCGATCCATGGCACGGTTGCAAACGTAGCCGGGTCGGGCCTGATAATCAGATCGGATTCGTGAATCTCGGTGAAGCCTCGAATGGAGGATCCGTCAAGCTTGGGGAGGCCGTCGGTAAAATCCTCCACCCGGAACATCCTGGAATCCATCGTGGTATGATGGAACCGGCCGAAGAGTCCGGTGAACTGGAGATCAAGAAACTTGATTTCGTCATCTTTGAGCCGCCGCATCACTTGATCGGTAGTAAATGTTAACGGTTCGATCTTGCCGTCAATCAATTTATAAGGCAACTCAAATACCCCAACAGTAGGCACTAAAATCCTAAAATTTAAGTCTTGTCAAGTGATATGAAATGTCAACAGCTGGGGCGCAAAATCGGAACGAAATGAACGCCGAGGATAGTGGCCACCTCGAACTCAAGGAACTTTACAAGCTTTTGAAAAAAGAAATTGAAACGCCGTCCTTACAGGATATAGAGCCGGACACTTTCAAGAGGATAGCCGCTGTGCTTGGCAACCTGAAGGGGCAGGGTTACGAAGGCGTTGAAGCAAAGATGAGAGATCGAATGACGGAGCTATTGTCGCAGGCAGCTCGAATATTGATAGAGGCTAGGCAGGCCAAGATCCGCTCCGGCAATGAGCCGCTCGACTACTCAAAGCTCACCGACGAGGAAAAGTACGTGCTTGACGGCAGGCGCTCGTCCGAAGGAAGGGTAAGCGAGGTTATCGCCGCCACGGTCAAGGGAAGGCCAAAAGTGCTCGAATCGATTTCTTCGAGGATGCGTTCAAAGCAAATAGTGGTCAGGTTCGTGAGGCCAATAGAAGCGTTCGTCGGCGTTGACATGAACAAGTACGGACCCTTCCAGCAGGAAGATGTTGCATCATTGCCATTTGAAAACGCACGCTCGATAATTGAAGGCGGCGCGGCAGTCGAAGTACACGTCGAATAAGCAATTAAATACCTAATTTGCGATCTTTTAGCCATTGCCTCATCTGGGCATTGACATAGATCAATACGTCTTGCTCACCATCTATCCCGCCGCAGCGTTCTTTGCCATTGGGTACGTCGCCAAGAAAACACACATGCATCCGGGAACTTCATACTTTTTGCAGGCGATAACATGCGTCGCGTTTGCAATCGCCTACGTTTTTGCAGTTCCAAACGGTGGCGCACAGGGACTTGCAATAGTTCTGGGCATGTTTGGCGTGCTCTTGCTGTTCATGGCAAGGAAGCAAAAGCTACAGCGGCAAGAGCAGAGCACCTAACGCGAATTTAGCATCTTGTTTGCGCGCTCGATCCTGCTGTCCATCAGGCCCTCGATCCAGGTATGGAATTCGCGCTCGGCCTCTTCAAAGCTGCAATTATTTTTGCTCATGTATTTCTGAGTAAACTTTACTTTGGTCCACAGGTAGGCCAGCTCGTCACTGTCATCGAGGCTCATGAGCACACACTTTAGAGACGTGCACAGGATACTTAAGGTTGACGCTTTTTTGCAAAAGCATATTACAACGTCCAAAACTGAATGATGACAGAATGATAAGAGGTAAAGTTGCGATAATCACAGGGGGAAGCAGCGGCATAGGCTACGCGACTGCCCTCGCATTGTCGAAAGCCGGTGCCAAGATAGCGGCAGGCGCAAGGCGAACCGACAGGCTTGAGTCTCTGCAAAGTGAGATCGTCAGAAATGGTGGAGAAATTCTTATCCAAAAGCTGGATGTCAGGAAAAAATCAGATTGTGACGCTTTTGTTAATGCTGTTATAGAGAAGTGGTGTGCCGTGGATATACTAGTCAACAACGCCGGCCTCATGCCGCTGAGCTTTTTCAAGAACCTCAAGGTTGATGAGTGGGATCAGATGATAGACGTCAACATAAGAGGAGTCTTGTATTGTACTGCTGCCGTGATTACCCACATGCTGAACAAGAAATCGGGGCACATCGTCAACATTTCTTCCGTAGCAGGAAGGGTGATATTCCCCGCTGGCAGCGTTTACTGCGCGACAAAGCACGCCGTAACGGCCTTCAGCGAAGGGCTAAGACAGGAGTTCAGCCAGAGGGGGAACATACGGGTCACCTGTGTAGAGCCGGGTGTAGTTGCTACCGAGCTCACAAACACAATAACCGACAAAACGCTGGAAAAGTTTGTTGAATCGACAAAGCAAATGCAGGCGCTGCAGGCGGAGGACATCGCAAACGCGATCCTATTCGCCGTCGAGTCGCCCAGCCACATGAACGTAAACGAGATACTCGTAAGGCCGACGAGTCAGGAGCGCTAGAATCACTCCCGTCTAGGGCTCGCCAAAAGTGAGCAAGCAATAAAACAATAACCGTGGCAGATCAGGCATGCGGCAACTGTTGTTCATCGCTGCCTGCATGGGCTTGGTGATCGCACTATTCCTGTTTGAATCCTACACATTCTACCGTTATACAATACGCGAGCCGGATTTTTACGTATTTTCTGGAGCGCGTCTGTGGTTCTTTGTTGCATCAGAGCTGAGCATCGGGTTTGCTATCGGCCGGCTCTCGCCCCTCCCTCCATTTGCGGCAGCTGGCTGCATTGCAGCTGCAACAGTAGTTTTGATGTTGTTGCTGTACCAATTCTGTGACTCCCGGCAGTGTTATTATTCCGGGCCTGACGGCGGTAGCTGGCTTCGATTAGGTGTTTTGCTCTTTGCTACCGCGGCGACGGGCTTGATGGGGGGCTGGAAATCGATGAGCAGGCAGGAAAAGAAGAGCAGCATAATCAGCGCGGTATTATTTGGAACGACAACGGCAATATTCATTGGTTATTACCCTGTAGCGTTACTTTTTGGGATGTTTCTGACATACCCGATGGCTCTTGTGCTTTTGGCGTTTGCCTCAAGCGCGCCATTCTTTTTTGCCGGCGTTGGAAGCTCGATATTTTCAGATAGAATACGTCCCGCCGTATATTCTGCATTGATCAGCTGGGCGATACTGTCTTCTCTGTTTGCCAGCCTGCGGCCAGAGGGCTCGTCGATGTTGGCAATAATGATCGGCGCTGGGATCCTGGCCAGCCTCTTGGGGCACAGGATTGCAACTAGCAGGAGGAAAGAGATGGCGATCGCGACCTCGTTCTCATCAATGATCGCACTTTTTCTACTGGGGGCTGTGCATCCACTTCTGGACGCCCCGATGAATCTGACAATTAATGACAGGCACGGCGTCATCGTCCAACCAACTTACTATGCAGGGGCCTACCACGATCAACATTATTTTCCCACTAAAAGGGTCGACGTGGGGCTCGACCTTGGACATTTTGACAGCAGCCTGATGGGCAAGGGCGACTTTGTACTAGCCGGCATCGGCGCGCAGTCTCCAAACTGCTGCAAGGACGGGCTTGACTACGGCTATCGGGCCGACATTCTTTTCGCTGCAGACGGAACGCGCTATCTCGTGGCAAGGGCGTGGGAGACTTGCGACCAAAACATGGCCTGCTCTGCCTTTCCATGGATCTCTACAATGCATGAATCAACAGTTCCACTGACAGACAACAGCTCGTTGGTCATGCTTGCTATGGAATGGGACGACGGGACAGTGGAGACCGGGGATAACTGGTCGACGTACAGTTCATTTGTGGCTCCTAAGATAGAGAACCCCTTCTTTGACCTAGGCGTCATATGGGTCGGCAGCCCGACCGCCAACCCTGACTTGCAAAACGCTTACTTTTACCAGGCCGGGGTCTCAACGCCCAATAAACAAGTCCAATACGGCAAAATCACGTTCGAGTGTCCCTCGTACTACGACANNGGGACAAATGTTACAGTCGGACTAGGATGAATCTATCTCGTCGAAAACATCGGCGTGTCTTCGCATCCCGTGAGTCTTGATGTACCTTAGTAGCTCATCATGATCCTCTTGCCGGAAATAATGCTTCATCCTTTCCAGAGTCGCGTCATCGTATAATGTGTAATTCTTTTTCTCCGGCATCATTGATCAATCGCGTTCATCACTAAAAAGTTTTTACACAGTCTTCCGATCTTATCTGCTGATGAGCAAGCGAATCCTGATCCTTGGGGCCGGCTTTGGGGGTCTAGCGGCGGCCACAGAACTGCGGAAAAGCCTCGGTTCGGACCACCGGGTCATTGTAGTAGACAGGAAAAAGTCGTTCATGATGGGCCTCGTAAAATTGTGGATACTGGAGGGAAGCCGCGTTTTGGAAGAGTCCCAAACACCGCTTGATGGGCTGAACGCAAAGGGAATAGAGTATCTCAACGACGAAGTGACCAAGATCGAGACTGCACAAAACAGGGTACAAGCAAAGGATCACGGCTGGATAGAATACGACTACCTGATAGTTGCGTTAGGTGCCGAGCTAGTACCGGGCAGAATAGCCGGGTTTGCTGGGAGGGGCTACAACCTGTACGACGCGCAAGAGATCCCCAAATTGCGCGACAGCCTTCTAGAACTAAAACGGGGCAAAGTGGCAATTGCGATAATGGGTATGCCCTACAAGTGTCCGCCGGCACCATATGAAGCATCACTGATAATAGACAGCATATTGACAAGGCAAGGCACCAGAAGCTCGATCGAGATCGACATTTACGCGCCCGCCCCAATAGCCTTGCCGGTGGCCGGCCCGCAGATAAGCTCAAACGTAGTCGATATGATTTCTCAGAGAAGCATACGGTTCCACCCATTGCACAAGATAAAGTCAGTCACGGACGACAAGCTAGAATTTGAGAACGGCACCAAGGCGGATTACGACGTTCTTGCCGGCATCCCGCCTCATAGGGCACCGGAGGTAGTTAGCAGCGCTGGCTTGGCAGAGGGTGACTGGGTGGCGATTGACAGGAAAACAATGAAGACCCGATTCAAGAATGTCTTCGCAATCGGCGACGTCACCGAGATAAAGGTTGGCATACTAGCCCTGCCGAAAGCCGGCATGTTTGCCGAAGAACAGGCAAAGGTTGCCGCCAGGCATATTATAGACGAGATCAGCGGCAGGACGACAATTGCGACATTTGCAGGACAAGGCTACTGCTTCATGGAGGTTGGCAACAAACGCGCCAGCTACCTTGAGGGTGACTTTTTCAACCCTGCCGGCCCATCGCTCAGGCTTGAAGCCCCGTCAGAACAGAACTTTCAGAAAAAACAGGACTTTGAAAGAACAAGGGTAAAAGAGTGGCTACTCTAGCTTCCTTTCTGGCTTGCCCATCGTGTAAAAACCATGGGCCGAGATCAGAAACGCGGCAAGAGACATCTTGGTAGCAAACACTAGGTTCCACGGTGTCTCTGGATTAGGGTACTTGATGTTCTTTTGGTCGATGTCTATTATGCCCTTTATTGCGTCGGCAGTTATGAGCGAATTCCATACTATGAAATTGTAGACAAACTCGTAGAGCGACACGACTGCAATCACAAGCACTATCAGCTGCAGCATAGACTTGAGCCACTTGGGGACGTCCTTTACCTTGTCAGCGCCGAGCCTGACCACGCAGTACCAGCCGACGACAGACACTATCATCAAGTATGTCACGAGCTTGGCCAGGCCCTGGACCGGGAACTCGGTATCGACCAGCACCTCGCCAACTATGACTTTGCCTGTCTGCAAATATTCGTTGAGACTGACATACAGGGCATAGAACGTAATCGCTGCCATGACAAAGGCGCAAAAGTAAAAGACTCCAAGGAATATTTTCCTCGTCTTTTGGTCATCCCTTTCAAAGGTCGTGCGCATGCCGTAAAGTATCGGCAGTAGACATATAATTGATTTACTTTAGGGCCTGCAGGAGCCTCTCTGGAGGGAGTGTATTGAGTATGTCCTGCTGCGTTGCCCATCCGCGCCTTGCCTGTGCGACCCCAAATGTGAGGAACGCGTAGTGGATTGGGTGGTGCGCATCAGAGTCTATGACCAGTTTCACTCCCTTTTTTATGGCCATCCTGACATGCTCGTCCCTCAGATCCAGCCTGTCGTAATGGGCGTCAATTTCAAGAACGGTATCGGTGTCCTTTGCAACGTCGATCACTCGCTCAATGTTGACAGGGTAGCCGTCCCGCTTGTTGATGAGTCTGCCTGTCGGATGGAACAGGATGTCCACGCTCGAGTTCTTTGCGGCCCTTACTAGCCGCTCCGTCTGGGCCTCAATTGGCAGATTAAAGTGCGAGTGGATAGCTGCACCCACGAGGTCAAGCTTGTCAAGCACGTTGTCAGCGATGTCAAGTGAGCCGTCCTTCATGATGTTGACCTCTGCAGACGCAAGAACGCGGAAACCCTCCAGCCTGTCATTGAGTTCTCGTATCTTGTTTGCCTGTTGTAAGAGCTCCTGTCCGTCAAGACCCCCGGCAAGTGCAAGGCTCTTTGTGTGGTCAGTAATTGCAACATAGTCGAGCCCAAACGCCTTTGCGCCGCGCGCCATTTCCTCTATCGTGGCCGTGCCGTCGCTGTTTTCGCTGTGAACCTGCAGGTCGCCCTTCAAGGTCCCGTACTCGACAAGCTTTGGGACCCTGCTCTGCCTTGCAAGCTCTATTTCGCCAGAGTTCTCACGCATCTCCGGCGGTATCCACTGTAGGCCAAGTGCCTGGTACACTTCTTCCTCTGTTGTTCCCGCGACCTTCCTTTCGCCTCTGTAAACACCCCATTCGTTCAGTCGCAACCCCTTTGAAATCGCCATCTTGCGCAGCTCGACCGAGTGCTCCTTGCTCCCCGTGAAATACTGAAGCGCCGAACCCCAGCTCTCCTCCGGCACTACCAGTAGGTCAGCGTCTATTCCACTTGCCAGCCTGACAAACGCCTTGGCAGGACCCTTTCCAACAACTTCCTGAACCTCAGGCATCTTGGTGAAAAACTCCATTACAGGCTCCGGGTCGCTCGCCGTCACCAGGTAGTCGATGTCGCCGATTGTCTCCTTCATCCTGCGGACCGAGCCGGCGGCAATCGCATTTTTCACCCCTGGGAGCTGCGAAAGGCTCTTCTCGATCTGCTTTATGAGCGGGTAAATCTCACCTATAATGCGCCGGCTCTTGCCCCTTTTGAAGAACTCTATACGCTTGAGCATGTCATGCTCTTTTTTCTCAGTAAAGCCCGGCACTGCTCGCAGCTTGCCTTCTTTGGCAACCCTTTCCAGATCGGCCAGGTTCTTTACGCGCAGCTTGTCGTACAGCATCTTGATGGTCTTTGGGCCAACCCCCTCTATGCCATACAGCTCGTCAATGTTAACGGGAAGCTTCGCCTTCATATCCTCTAGGGCGCGTACTTTGCCTGTCTTGATGTATTCCTCTATCTTTGCGGCGATATTCTTGCCTACTGAAGGGATTTCAAGAAGCCCTTTGATTCCGTTTTTGCTGTATATGTCGGCGACATCTTCCGGTAGGCTTGCTATCGTGTCTGCCGCCCTGTAGTAGGCACGGGATCTGAACTGTGCGTTTGGGTCGTCCTCGCCTACCTCCGTGAGAAAGCCTAGGTCGCGCATCACCTTGGCAATGTTAGCGTTTTTCGCCAAACAACAGTAACCGGCTAGCCCGCCTCTTAACATTTATCTGCTAGGTTGGCGTAACAAAAAGCACTGTTACTGTGGAAATGGTAATGATGATCGCTTTCTAGCGCTGAGCCATTTCCAAATTTTAGAAAGTTCCAAAATGGAAATGGGGGAATTCGCCGGCTATCTATTGTCAAATCCCTTTTTGTGACTGTACCTGCGGTTAAGGCAAGGTGTACTCAGTAATATACGCCCGTGCGCTGTCATAAGCATGTTTGACTACTCTAAAGCGCTGCTGATAATGCCGGCTGGCTATGATAATTATGCCACAGCTCTGAGCAGCCTTAATCTTCTGATCTGCTGTCAATATGCTTGCAATGGAAATGCTCGAATCAATGGGATGGATCGTGCTGGGATTTGCGCCCACTCTCGTTGCAATGGAAGCTGCGTGGAGGATAGGCAGGCGACGACTGGCCCTGGCCGGGGTAGGGGTCCATTGACGGACTACTACACGCTAGCGGGGTTTGTCGCCATGGTACTTGCGGCGGGGCTTNNCGGCGTTTATCCACTTTCCTGCAGCTCGTTCTTAGAGGCGGGCTTTGAAGCACTCTTGCCATGGCGGTCTTGGGCACATAAAGTCAAGAAAGCGGACACTTCTATTTTCCAATTCTGGTCCAGATTCTTGTTCCAGAATTGGCAAAAACTGACCCATTGCAAATTTTTGTTGACCACAAGGACCGACCCCCTTGTGCACCGATAAAAGCCTATGGGGCAGGTATATGAAATCCACAAGTATAGGAGCGAGTCGTTCCAGTACGTCGTGGCCCGCACCAACAAGCACTCCGAGGATTACGTAAGGAGCGACGTTGAAAAGATGAACATTATGCTCTCACCAGGAATGAGGGCAGAGGGTATTCGTTATGTCTTCGAGTTAGGAACAGTTGACAGCATGAGCAAGAAGGCCGGCGATCGCGGCAAAAAGAAGGAAAAGCAAGGCGTCCTTGAAGAAGGCGCGGCCGCTAACTAGTATAACGATTTTTATAGCATTTGCGGTTACTGCTAGCGGATGCATAGGCCAGACTGGGACACATATTTCATGCTGCAGGCAGAGATCGCAAAGCTTCGCTCAAACTGCCTGACCCGTCACATTGGCGCAGTCATTGTAAAAAACAACAGGCAAATAGCCACAGGCTACAACGGGACACCGCCAGGGATAAAGAACTGCTTTGAAGGCGGTTGCCCCCGATGCATGGCCCGGGTAAAGGGCGAGATCAAGTCAGGCGAAGGGCTCGACCGATGCATGTGCACCCACGCAGAGGCAAACGCGATAATGCAGTGCGCACTGTTTGGCAATGCAGGCAGCACAAGAGGCGCCACGTTATATTCTACCTTCGCGCCCTGCATAGAGTGTAGCAAGATGGCGATAACCGTCGGCATAATGAGAATAGTTGTTATTGCTGACTACCCGGAGGACGGCTCCCAGCTGCTGAAGGAAGCGAACATTGAGCTGGTAAAGCTGAACACCGATCTGCTAAAGCCCTGGCTTACAATCATTCCTGCAGATCCAGAGTCGTCGGCAAAGGCAGTGAACAAGTAAGTGGACATCCACATCACCCAGTTTAACGTGCAGCTTTATTTCAAACAAGCAATACTTGATACAGAGAGACTGAACTCTGCATTTAGCGAGTCTGAAGGCTTTAGTGCAAGCCGGCTGCAGCAGGGGAACCACCCAATGCAGGGCACAATGTCATTTTTCAAGCAGGGCTTTCGCATCGCGCCGGTGCAGTCAAACGTGCTTCCGTTCAAAATACTGCAGGTCATGAGCTACCCTAACACACTGCAAAACCCGGATCAGGAGACAGTATCGTGCCTCCACTTCGTGGCTGCCTCACTCAAACAACATTTGAAAGTCAATATTGAAAGCGACATCTACGCCGTAAGAGTGGTGTTCCACTCTATCGTGACTGGCACGGAAGACATTCACATGATGCTGACAAAGCTGGACAGGATTGACAACATACCAACGCTTGCGGGTAGGTATTTCGGCCACAAGAACCCGATGGACGCAATACAGCTTACTTCCAAGACAGGAAGTGAGTTGTCCCAAAAATTCTGGAACGATATGCGCATTAGTCAGTTTGACACGCATTCGTATGTGGTCACGATATTCAACGAGACTGACTCGCTTGCCGGCGCCCTTGACTTTATCAACGGAGTCAGGCAGTTCGTCACAACCCTGATGCACGAGATGGAAGCAGCTGCTAAAGGGAATTGAGGATCAGGCCAGCTGTCAAGTCAGATAGGGAAGAAATCCTGAGTTTTTGCGTAAACACCTTCGGATGGGGCGACTATATCGACAGAGTATGGAACTATTGGTACAAAAGCGGTCAGCTGCTAGTCGTCGAGGACGGCAGTAGAAAGATCGGGATGTCGCACCTGGCGATATGTCCTGACGGCAAGAGCGTGTGGCTTGAAGGGGTGAGAGTGCACCCTAACTACAGGCGATCAGGGATAGCGACACAACTCATCACAAAAATGACGAAATACGCCAGACAGAAGGGGACGCGTCAGGCGTTTGCAATCGTAGACGTGACAAATGTTGCGTCGCAGCGCATGATGGAAAAGAGCGGTTTTGCAGTTGTTTCAAGGTGGGCGTACTACAGCGCCGGCGGCAGGCCGAGCAGGATCAAGTCGGGCGCTAGGCTGGCGACCATCGATGAGCTTGATGTCACCTGGAAATATTTGCAGCATTCCAAGATTTATAGTCTGTCTGCAAGAAGGTATGTGAAGTCGTGGCATTGGTACTCGCTCAACAAAAAAGCGCTCCGTGATTTCATAAGGGAACGACGCGTAATAGTGACGGGTGGTCCTGTTAACGGCGTCGCAATAATCAACAGGCATGGCTACTGGGACAGGACAAACATCCTGCAAATAGTATATCTTGACGCTGCATCTGCCGGCCCACTTCGTCACCTAGTCTCATTTGTGACCAACGTTTACCTTGACGGCAGATTTGAGGGACTCCAGCTTGTATGCCACGACAGCAAGCGCCTGACGTCTTTCATTGAAAAATTCATGATAAAAGAAGAGGAACAGTTCTTGCTCTACAATAAAGTATTTACGGCAAAACACACGCCCACCCAATAATTGGACTACCATTTTGTACCGGTTGGAAATATGCGCACTTGTTACGTCGATGCCGGCAGCGGCCATCCTGTGCTGCTCATCCACGGGCTTGGCGGCTCTATTGAAAGCTGGACAAACAACATTGGCGAGTTGGCAAAAAGTCTGCGGGTGATCGCAGTCGATTTGCCGGGGTTCGGGCTGAGCGACAAGCCGAAAATGAACTATACGATCAAGTTTTATAGGGAATTTGTCGTCCGGTTCTTGAAGCGCTTGCAGCTGGGGCAAGTGTCGATAGTGGGCTCGTCGCTTGGCGGCCAGGTCGCGGCCGAAGTCGCGATAAACCGTTATTCTCTTATAAAGAAACTTGTGCTGATAAGTCCGGCTGGTGCGCTTCCCCACTCGTTCAAGGGGTCGCCGGCCCTGCGGAAATACGTCAAGGTGATAAACGCAAGATCAGCGCACGAGGTCAAACAGGCGCTCTTTGTGTTGGACAACAAGCCTGTTGACGATTCATACGCACAGCTCGTTTATCAGAAATTGTTAATGCCGGGCGCAAAGGAGGCATTCCTGTCCGCGCTAGCAGGAAGCGCGCGGGCCCCGCGACTGAACAACCGTCTGCACAGGATAAGGGCGCCCACGCTGCTCATTTGGGGCGAGGAGGATTACATGATCCCAGTAAAGTTCGTCGAGCCGTTTGTCAAGATGAAAAATTGCCGGATAGTCATGCTTGAAAATTGTGGCCACCGCCCGCACTTTGCGCGGCCAGAGCTGTTCAACAGGATTATAGCCGAATTTCTAGCGTAGCTCGCGCTCGAGCCTATCTACCTTTTGCAGTAGCTCCAGGTTCTTTGACTTGACCCTATCAAGCTCTTCTCTCATTTGGGCGACTTCCTTTGGCTTCTTTGTAGCATCCTTGATTATGTTTATGCACTCTTCGGCGACTCTCTTAACCCTTTGGTCAAGGTCGTGTTCGGCCACCCACCCTAGATCTGGAATCGCCTTTGTCAGTTCGGCATCGGCAAGCGCCCTGCATGCATTGATGCGCACGCGGAACCACCTATCAGTCAGCAAGGATTTCAGATGATCAAATACTGCATGGCTGTCTACAAACTTGCCAAGAGCAAAGGTGGCCGCTTCTCTTGTCCTGTGGTGGTTGCCGTATCTGCTCTTTTCCACCAAAAACTCGGCGATCTCTTTATCGCCGGCAAACTCTTTTAATCCAGCAATAGCGCCCTGAGCGACAATGTTCTGGAAAGTGTCAGTTTCAGTAGCCTTTTTCAGTATTGTAATTGCCTGCCTGCTCTTTGTCTTTCCCATAGCAGTAGCCGCCTCGGATTCTACGAAGTAGCTTTCGTCCTTTTGTAGCACTGGCCTGAGCAATTCCAATGTCTCCTCCTTCCTGAACTCGCCTATCGCCTTTACAACGGCGCGCCTTGCCTTGGGGTGCTTGACTGCAAGGCATTTCTTGAGCGCCTCATAGGCATAGTCGGTCCTGATCGCGCCAAGCGTCTTTGCGGCTTCCGCCGCAACTCCCCAGAACTTGTCATGTAGAATTGCCTCCTTCAGCGCGTCGATGACCGTATCAGAGGACTTGTCCTTGAGGGCGCGGGCCGCTTCAACCCTTTCGGTGACAGTATCCCCGTCGTTGAGTTGCCTTACAAGCATCTCGTTTGGTGCTTTGATCGATATCGTCTTGAGAATCTTGAACTGCGGGTCGATAGAGAACCACTCCAATTCGCTGTCGACCGGGATCTGAAATGCGCTCTCTTTTTCAGAGATCTTGAACGTATGGGTTTTTTTGCTTCTTGCAAACGCCAACTTTACATCAAGCGCAAATTCAAACGGATCGGCAAACTGTGCCTGCTCCACCTTTATCTTCACACTGTCGCTATCATGTAAAAAATCGACCTTGAGCTCGGGGTGACCCTCCCTGAAAACCCACTGGTCAAAGAATTGTTGCAGGCTCTTTCCGGTCTCCAGCTCGAACACCTTTCTTAGATCGTCAGTCTCGGCTGTGCCATTGGCAAAGCGCTGGAGGTACGTCTTGAGCGATCTCCTGAAGTAGATATCGCCTACGTGATGATGTAACATGTGGAGCACGCACCCGCCCTTGTCGTAGGTGTGCCTGTCAAAGAGGTCGTCTGGGTGCTTGTACACTTTGGTCACGACAGGCCGAGTGTACCTGGTTCCTGCTTCTTCGAAATAATCGTCAGCCATCTGCATCATATGATATTGAAATTCGTCGTTGCCCCTGCTTGCCCCCCAGTAAAGCGCCTCGCAGTAGGTGGCAAATCCCTCGTTGAGCCAGATGTGCTGCCAGTCCCTGCAGGTGACAAGGTCACCGAACCATTGATGTGCCAGCTCGTGCGATATCAGATAATCGCTTGTAAAGTCAAGGTGCGCCCTTTTGTCGTGCAGCGTGTCGAGCGTCAAAGTAGTGCAGCTAGAGTTTTCCATGCCGCCATAGAGGAAATCCTGCACCACCACCTGCGCGTATTTTTCATAAGGGTATTTTACGCCAAGATACTCTTCAAAGAACTTGACCATCTTGGGCGTCTGGTCAAACGACCTTGGTGCGTCCTGCTTTCTTTCCGGCGGGACATAGTACTGCAAGCTACCCTCTTTTATCTCGGCGTACTTGCCCACGACTACCGAAGCAAGGTAGGCCGGGTGTGGGTTTGATTCGGACCAATGGTAAACCTGTTTCTTGCCCCGCTGCTCAACTTTATGTAATCTGCCGTTTGAAATCGCGGTAAATCCTGATTGAACAGTGACTGAAATTTCGCTTGTAAATTTCACCTGAGGGTGATCGATACAGGGGAACCAATACTTTGCCTGAGTGGCCTCCCCCTGAGTCCAGGCTTCCAGGTGTTTGTCAGGGTAATGCTTGTCAGGCGTTACGAAATAGAACCCTTGGCGGGGCTTTGCAGTGTATGCAATGGCAAGCTCGATCCTGCTCCCCTCCTTCATTCTCCTGCCCAGCTTTACTATTAGTTTATCATCAAGGCTGCGGAATTCTAGCTTGCTTCCAGCAGAGATTGACTTTATTTGCAATTCGGCCGCGTCAAGTTGAATCACGTCGGTATCTTGAAGGATGGTGATTGACAATTTCTGCTCGCAGGTGATCGAGCGCTCCTGCAGGTCTGGCTCTATCGCAAGTCGCATGTGGGTGATCGCGAATGGAAGCGACGGAGGATAATGCGGTTTACTGCCTGGTAACTCGAACTTTTTCCTGCCTTCGTCCTCACCGTGGGTATGCATTGGTGTAAGCGCTAATCGTAAGGTTTGACAAAATAAAGGTATCCCGACGCCTCATGAGACTGATTTTTCGTCCCAATATCGCTAGCGATAAGATATAAGCTATCATGCCCGGAGTTCTGTTGCAAAGACGGGTTATGCGTGGCAAATTCAACTGCACCCAAAATGACTTAGGAGATATAGTTAGGGACTTCGTATGTCGCCGAGCCTTTCATGTCTTTTGACAGTGTAATCCAAGCTCCAGACCTGTACATCGTCATGTTTCCGAGAGGATACGGGTCGCCGTTCTTGTAATCTGCGGCAAATACTTTGCCTGAATTACAACTGACGCACTCTAGACCAACGAAAAAATTGCTGTTTGGCGTTATTGTGTCAGCAGGGAAGGTGAATGTGTACGGCAGATATGCAGTCGTCGTGATAGCCGACCTCGCTATGCTGTTTGTAGAGACTGCTACAAGTGCATTTGTACTTAGGTCGATCAGGTCTGCTCTCAATGTTCCTACTGTAGTGTTTGATTTGAGGTACATCGTCATGTCGTCGAGTTTCACTCCTTGTCTTGCCACGTCTGTTATCTTTTCTCCGACTTTGAGCTGGTAGTTGTTTATATAATCTGCAGTATTCATGCTTGAAGCCCACACATCTTTCACTACGGTAGTGGAAGGCGATTTGTCAATTGTAAACTGGTCCCCTATTGTACCATCGTTGGCATAAAATGTAGCTTTCATTGT
>DAOL01000051.1 GCA_002501845.1 Nitrososphaera sp. UBA217 | reverse complement strand
ACTACTCGTCCCCGTTCCGATAACGTCGCGAGACTTTCCGCGGTTTGCAATGCTTCTTCAAGAAAGGCAAGAGCGGATGGGAGGGAATCTTTAGCGATGTAGGTGATGATCTCGTCGAGGTCGTCCCGCGCCCCAGGCGTCCAGATTACTGCGCGCCGCCGCTCTGCCACTTGGCCCTCAGCTCGCGCTTGACCTCCTCGTGGCTGATATTTTTACCAGTCGCAATCTCCCCACGCCCGCGCTCGACCGCTTGCAAGACGTACAGGTGGTATTGCAGGTCGTCCAGTGTGCAGTCATCCGGGAGCTTCTTCAGTAGATCCAGAACCGCTTGCTTGGTATTCATCGTCAGAGTCTCCTTACGGGCAAGACTAGAACAGAATTGTATGCCAGCCTGATCGGTAAAGCAATCTGAGACACCTGCTTCCGGGAATTCGGGCGATGCACGAACCCTCGCCCCTATCCCTGTCTTCGATCCGATGGAGGGGCGCCGCGTGCTGCGCCCGTCTTGCTGATTTGTTGGCTTCGGCGGAAGAGATCAGCGGGAGGAAATAGAGTCTGAGCTAGTTTCATTTTGCTAAATGGCGCTGAACTGTTAAGGCGTAATTAATCATATACTCTATGCAGAATTCGGCCTCGTCGCGGGAATACTGCGTCTTACGGTGGTGAACCACCAAGGTTCCATCTCCCATTTGGTTGACATGCGGTGCAAGGTGCTTAAACCGGAGGAGATGCTCTGGTTTGATGTCTAAAAGAGCGGCCATCGTAAGATCACGAAGGCCGTTTAAATAATCATGGATGTACTTCAGAACGTTACTCGCTGTCCGTTCAACATAATCCCGCTCAGCATGGCTGCCTAAAGAGTCCGGAATGCTAACTCTATGCATATTGCTTTCCGCACGTGGAATGATTTGATGTAGCGGATGTGAAACAAGCTTCTCAGCTTCTGCACATTCGCGGATACACTCTTTGAATTCATCTTTGTGGCAATATTGCTCTGCGGATTTCAGTTTATTTCTAACAACCGAATTGATTATAAGATCGGCAAGCGAGATTGAATCATAATCAATGTTGAAGAAAAGGGGAATGGCCTGACGCAGGCAGGCTTCCGTATCCTCGAGGTACTTTGCGGCGTCTTGAGCGTCAGGAAGGTTCCCATAGTGTTTGAAACCAACCCTTGCTTGGTTCAGGTGCAGCATTTTTGCCTTTAGAGGCAGTTCTTTCCCTTCAGGGTTCTTCTTTGCATTCTTGATGCCATCTACTAAAAGATGAAACTCTTTCTTGTAGTCTGCATCCAGTTCCCTTGCTACGGCACGAACGAGCATTTCTACTGAATCTTGACAGAGGGAGACCGCTAGACCGCAAGACATAGAGTCTTCTTTGCTAAATACCTCCTTGGCTTTCTGAAGCAGATACTTAGCTAGGAGCAAGTGTCTTGTTTCCATAAATTAGGTTGGTCTCCCGTTAAAGAGTTGGTTAATGAATTCTGAAGCGATGATAAGAGACGCATAGGCGTCCCCCGGACCAGCCTTTTGGTCTATCTCTGGATGAGCAAAGGAGTTTCGGAGATAAGGGACACTCTTTTCCAAAATTGAACAGTAGTCAGGAACAGGCTGCCCAAGTGATGGGCCGCCCTCTCGCTCAAAACTCGCCTCGTAGTCTCGCCGTGCCTTTACAGAAGGAAAGCCTTCGCTCGCTATCAGACCTTGCTTTTTGGCCTCTTGAATAAGGCGAGGAAAGGACCAATCCCGCTCAGGGTCATCTTGTTTGAATTTATTTCGCAAGGCCATCTCGATAACTGTAAAGGACAGAAACATTGCGATAGTGTAAAACGCACTGACAAACCAACCATACAGATATACGTTCTTGATTGTCTCAAAGTACGACCGGACATCTTCCGGTACGCTTTCATCAAGGCAGATGGCAGCGATTTCGCGGTAATAGTCATTCAATTCCTTTGGTCGCCCTTCACCCGTCTTTGTATTGACAAGGACGAATGAAGCACTGAATTTGTCAGCAGTGAAGATATCGCTTGGAGTTTTAAGCTGCTCCATTGTGGTACCTCGCTTGCCAATAGAAACTTAAGTGAGTACAGTCCACTACCTATCAGATAAAATTCCTGTTTTGCGAAGAAGGCGCCTCAGACCACGACCCACTACACCTGCGTCGCTTGACAGCCGCTCCTTTTTGTACATTACGCTGAAGGCGGTGCTGAGATATCCCATCCCAATTACACTCACAAAGTCTTTTGCATAATCGAGGAGCTTGTCAAGATCGGCATAAGTTGCTTGTGGTAGCGCGGATGCCTCCACAACCTCATGATGTGCTAGAACCTTGTCCCGTCTAGTTTTTAATGCCTTCCAAGCCTTCGTGAGGTGACTTGACTCGCCTTGAGGAACCCGCTCGGAAAAAGTTTGAAGGAGTAATTGAGTCATCGCGCGATCACCAAGCTGAGCGAGTTTGAACTGTTCATATCCCTGCTTGACTAGCCAGTCTACTACATAGTGCCGCTGCTCAATTTGAAGATTAGCGATTTGCGCGTCTAGGAGTTTTATCGCGGCTGGAATGCTTCTAAGGGGAAATTGCTTCTCTGGTTCAAATAGGCGACAGGTAGCAAGTATGGCATCTCTGACAAGGACAGTCTGAATTGGCCCGAATACTCTCCCGAAGTTGGCCTTGTTGATTGCCTCAGCGTTCTTACCGATAACTTCCTCTATGGCTAGTGCCTGTTCCGCGAGAAAGATATCAATAGCTAATCCCTTCGAGAGAAGATCACTGAGCCGATTCTTTGCGTCGCTCTTGTGAGAGGCGTTCATCCAACCAACGAAGCTAGGGTACCCTTCCAGGAGTGTCAAGCGTTACAACTGCAACAGGATATGGCTGTCGTTCTCCGTAAATCTCCACTCGATAACCTTTTGGGTTCTGTTCAGCTACGCGCCTAAGGTCTAGGAAGGCTTTTAAGCTACCTTTGGTTACGAGTGAGGCAAGAGCGTGTTTTGCCCCACACGGCTGAAGCACGTTCTCAATTAACACATCAAGATACTGCCACCCTTCACATACACTCTGTTCAGATTTACTTTTCTGAGTCAACCGTGCAATGGATGAAACATTTGCCGTAACAGTATTCGTGAAACGTATACCAATCAGAGCTTCTCTGCGGCCTCTATTTGAAACAACGTAGTATGTCCTATTTGCTCTGGCGCTAAATCGCTTGGGGGCAGCGCTAAACTCTTCTTGAAATCCCTCGCAAAATCTGGCGAGCCAATTGGAGTCTTGTGGAATATGCAATTCGTCATTGACCAACAATTCGGCATTCGTCCCAGAGATTGGCTCTATTTTGAGCGTCATCTCCGCCGCTAGGTTATATACCACGCAAGGGTGGTATTATGGGCACAGTCCGCAGGAGGGTTGCCTCATGCCAATGTGGATTAGGTGGATTAGAGTGGTATTCACAGTTATTGGCACTATCATTACTGGCATCGGACTTATTGATCTGCCGGACCAATTAGGAAAATGGCACCAGTTGATGATAGAGACTGGAATGAATGGCGAGCAAGGACGATGGGCTTTGGTTATTGCAGGGCTTTCGATTGTTTTTATTTCAAGCGACTTGCATAGGAAGCTATGGGCTCGTATCTGTAGAATTCCACGTGCCACACTACCAGGATTTCAACATGGCGTAGGGGAATTTATTTCCATGAAAGACGCGGCTCATAAACTCTACACCGCTGCCCATATCAGCAAATCTATTTGGGCAAAAGCGGCGGAAGAAATGAGCGGAAGTGGAGTAACGAGAGGTTCTCCAGAGGACCTATTGAATTACATCGCAACCCACATCTCGACAAGAATATCCATATACGGGAAGAAAGCTCCGTGTGATACGTTTGGCAAAATTAGCAACGATGATGTGCGGGCTTCTTTTTTTGATGAAGGTGCGACCAAGCTCAAGGATAAGTTCTATGACAAATCTCTTTATTGGGCGGACTTAGCTGTCAAATCAGAGGATTTGAATGATTTGATCGCAGACTTGCAGGTCCAAAGTGGATTTGACTCCCACAAATCATGACGCGATCAAATCCTGAAACTCCACGGGATTGAACCACTGGCCTGCTGATTACGAATTAGCTGCAATGCCCTGCGTGACCGGAATTTTCATGTGGGTGGCGCCGAGCGGGACCCTAGCGGAGCGGAAGGCCTACAGCCGAGTCTGCGGGGCTGCGACGGGGAAGCCGCCCGAGCACGTCAGGGTGGCTCGGCGGCAGGACCCGCTCTGAATTCCAAGAGGGCGGGATAAATCCCGCCCCTACATCAATGCGGTGCAAGATGGGCGACCACGGGGGGCGGCCACGGAAGAAAGAAGGGGGACAGGCTCCGGAAGAAGGGAGCCTGTCCCCTG
>DAOL01000039.1 GCA_002501845.1 Nitrososphaera sp. UBA217 | reverse complement strand
TTCCTAGGACTTTCGATGTCAACTCTAAGCATTATAATTGCCTTCAGACCGTCTCTACTGTTTACAAGGAACAGACCAGAGTCGCTTGACTCGGAATGGTCGAAATATCCGGTGTGGTACGACAATACCCTGCTGACAGACGGACGCATGGAAAGCTCAGTTCCCGTAAAGGACCTCATGACAGGTCAGGACAGGTATCTGCTGTGGCGCTACGAATACATCCTTGCAGACATATACGGCACTCCTCACCTCGTGAGGCCCACCGCGCTGGTTCCAAAGGATTCCACGCACATATTAAGAGAAAATAACAGCGGGCTCGTGATAGGCAAGGCTCGCTATAACGGCTTTTTCATGTAAGTTGGCAAAGCTTAATGCTGTCAAGGACTTAATTAATAAGAAGCAAGTCAGATGTCAGGAAGTCCCGAGCTGCCAAATTGCAAAGATGGTAGGTGTTTCGAAAAGCCACACTGTTCTAAAGCAGCGAAGAAAAAGGCTCCGCAAGCATGCTAGACCCAGATTGAACGTCAACCAAGGGCACCGTTTGTAGAATCGGAAATGCAGTAACGCCCTAACATTTTTTTTATTTTATCGACTTGTAAAGCAAGACCCGTTTTTTCAGCATCGCGATTTCATCGTTCCTGGCCCTTAGCTCCTTGTTGAGGCGCATTATTTCTCCTATCAACTCTGTCTTGCTCTTGTTTCCGTATGTGTCTGATAGAGCCACTTCGATTATTGCAAGCGTGAAAAGATAAAGCGTCGACAGTTGCCAAATTTACCAATTGCTTTAATTAAGTTCACAGGCAGTTATCCTTTCATAAATCCGAAAACAAAGGCGGCCGCAAAGCTCCCTGTGAGAGGGATTCCAAAGTTTATCTGCGTGGGGGTGACCTGATCGGAAATTCCTGCTATCTGGCCCGTTGCATTCCCTAGCCCGGTGCCAGCACCTGTTGCAGTCGCGCCCAGCTTGTCCCAGTTTATTGTCATAATGCCCTGGTAATTCAGATATGCCAGTGCAGCAAAGAAGAGCCCGATTATTATCATCATTATCTTTATCGCCTTTTTGATCGCGTAGCCAATTAGGAAGCCGGCTACGCCGCCAAATCCAATTGAAGTTCCTATGAAGGCAAGATCGATGCTCATGTTTCCTTGCTTTTTTTCTATGGCAGGCTATTATTTGAATGATATTGAAGGAGCTTCTATGACATCGTATAGCCGATATAGACATATCCACGAGCAATCAATGATTCTCGTTGATACAAGTCAACTTTGACGGCCTGTGCCGGCCGACAAACCCAGGGGGCATCGCGTGTTACGCTTTTATCATAAAGAAGAACGGCACGACCATTCACAGCGGATACGGTGTTGCCGGGGAGCCTTTCTCAAAGGATTCTACAAACAACGTCGCCGAATACACGGCGCTTGCCAGGGCGCTGGAGTGGCTCGTTGCCAACAATCTCGTTTCAGAGAAAGTCGAAATAAAGAGCGATTACAAGCTCGTTGTCAACCAGCTGGCCGGCATCTACAAGGGAAAAGGAAAAAGAATTATCCCTCTTTGCAAGCAAGTCTTGTTGCTAAAGACAAAGTTTTCGGATATTGAGATCAAGTGGATCCCCCGGGGAGAAAACAAAGAAGCCGACAGACTGACGAACATTGCATACAACAAGGCGCTGCAGGAAAACCCGGAATACCTTGACAAGGCAATAAAAGAAGGGAGGGGCTAAGCTATTAAAACGGCTTTTCCAGATCACGTCAAAATATTTTCCAACTCCTTCTTTCACGGCATGGCGGATTAGATCGAGTCATTCATCGTGACAAACCGGGTCTTGTTCTGATCTATCAACGGGACGATCTTGTCCATTATGATAGAGTCGAAATTCTTCTCTTCAACATCGAACGTAATGAGCGTATAGTAATTCTCGTTAATCGGCAGGGTGGCCCGAAGGAGCTTGTCGTACCTGCCAAAAGCATATTCCATCTTGCCTATCTTGGGTTCAAACTTGCCCCTTGTCTTTTGTCGGGCAATGGCGCTTGCTGCGTATTCTTCGTTCTCCTCTTCGGTAAGGAGGAGCTTTACGCCGTCCCTGACTTTCTGGGTTAATATAACGCCATTCTTGTTAACCAGGCCTACCCAGCGGATGGAGTCGCCCTTTGCTAAGATGTCCTTACAGAATGAATTTAGGAACTCGTAATCAATTCCCAAGTGTGTTCAGGGCCGGTATAACGAGCCTTGATTATAAAACTGGCTGCTGTTAGCTATATTAGCCACCTCTGCTAAGTACTTCTATGTCTGAATATGAATCTGGCACCTTCCGCTGCAGGGACTGCGCAAAAGAGTTCCTGACCAAGGAAGAGGCAGACAGGCACCACCGCGAGCACCACTCTGACGTGGTGATAGGCGAATAGAGTTTCTAAAACAAACTGACCGACTGGTCAGTTAGCCTTATTAAACACTTTAGGTTTGAAAATGCTGTTGGTAGCCGGAAAGGTGCGATAGTTTGCCCAAAGTCACAAGCATGTACAAGGCTGAAGCTAAGGAAAAGATAGTCCAGGCCGCGATAGAAAGCTTCGCCCAGACCGGCTTTGACAGAACAAAAATGGAGGACATTGCTAAGAGGCTTGGCCTCAGCAAGGGGACAATTTACCTTTACTTCAAAAGCAAGGAAGATCTCTTTTTGGCCATTTGCGAATACAACATACAGAAGGGAGACAAAGAAGACGCGGGGCTTTTTGTAAGGAAGGAGAATGTCGCTTCAGACGCGGAGCAGATCTACGACAACATCCGCAGGCGCGAGCAGGGAAACGATAGAGTGATGCTGGAAATGGTGGCAGAGTCTGCCCGCAATCCAAAGCTGAGAAAGGCAATGTACGCATTGCACGTCAAAGTCCATGAGCATGTCATGGAAGGAGTCAGGAATAAAATCGAGCAAGGATTCCTCAGAAAAGATGTCGACGCAATAAGCCTTGCAATAGCACTTGTCGCGCTCTATGACGGTCTTGCGGTAAATAGGATGCTTGGCATAGGCGATGCCGCGAACAAAAGGGCTTGGGTAACCATGATAAAGGCCATGATCGCCGGATCTTGCTAGTCGCTTACCATGACTCTTACAATCTTTGCCTGATCTGCGTCCACCGGCGCGTCAGCCGGGTCGCACTTGAGTGCCGCTATCTTGTCCGCCGCGTCTATCCCTGCAGTCACGCGCCCAAATACAGTGTATTGGCCATCCAAAAAGTTGGAATCCTTTAGCACTATGAAAAATTGCGAGCCGGCGCTGTTTGGGTCCTGCGCTCTTGCCATTGACAACACTCCTCTCGAATGCTTATTCTTGTTGAACTCTGCGTTGATTGTCCAGCCGGGCCCGCCTGTCCCCCAAGTGCTCCTCTTTGCTGCGCTCTTTGTGTTGGGATCACCGCCCTGTATCACAAAGCCGGGGACGATCCTGTGAAACAGCAGGCCGTCATAAAAGCCACCCTTGGCCAGCTTTATGAAATTCTCGACGGTTTTGGGAGCTGCATCAGCGAAAAATTCTAGCGCGATGTCGCCAAATTTAGTCTGAATCTTGCCTGTTGTCATGCAGTGCAGAGCAGGGATGATATATTTGAATCAGGCGTTAATGTATTCAACGGACTTGATCGAATTGTACAGCGCCAGGTACTTTAATCCGAGTCCCGTGGTCTTGTGCGCGGAGTGCCTACTGCTCCGGTCTTCGCACTTTGCGAGAAACTCTTACTACAACAAAAAGTCCATGTACTTCTTGAGTTGAGTGCTGGTAAGGTTTGCCTTCGTTAGCAGCCTTGTCTTCCCTATGCCGCCGTTCGCGGCTTCAAGGATTGTCGCAATGATATCGGGGCTGCTGCGCTTCTTCACGTAATCTCATAGAGGAATGTATGACAAAAAAATGTTCTAATCCATCCCGCTAGAATGCACCATAAAAGTATTCTAGTATTCAATACCGTTATTTTTTAATTGTTGTACTTGCAAGGCAATGTGAAATGTCTTCCCAAAGTGTAGTTGTCGAAGATTACAAGAAATTGCAATTGCAGTTTGTCATATGCCATTCGTGCCTCTGGTGCGCCACTTCTTTCAGCTGCAGCCCCAGTGCGTGTCCGTCATGCGGTTCAAAGTTGAACGTCCTGCCGCTCCGGCCGGCTTCGAGGTGTACATAATGAACATCGCGGTAGAAGAAGACGCGATCATAGAGGCAAGGACGTGCGGTGACAAGAATAAGCGGGTAGCGTACAAGTTCATGGACGGCTTCCACAGCCTGTGCCTTGACAAGCGGGAAATCATTCTTGCCGAGATACGGGCGTGTGAAATGCTCCTGCGCGCGTGCCACGACAAAATCGACAGAAATGCCGTCGAGAAGGAAATGGCAGAGCTGAAAATGGCCCTGGACCTGCTGCCCTGATTACATGAAGTAGTCTTTGTTTTCCATTACGTAGGGCAGAATCTTTCTGTTGATTATCGAATCGGCTTCGGCGTCAACGTCAAACGACAGCAGCAACAGGAACTTGTTCTTGCCTGACGACTTGATCGGGATGGTGGCCCTCACAAGCCTGCTGTATCTGCTTATCGAGAACTGCAGCCCTCCTATCTTTGTTTCAAAGGTTTCCCTCGTGGCCGCGCGGATTGCCGCCTGGACTGCATAACGNNGTATATTGTCATGGACAGCAGCTTCACAAAGGTCTTTTAGTTGGATTCGGCAATTATCTATTGTATGCACGAATTCCTCTCGCCCCTCAAGCACGAGTATGGGCACTGCAGATGGTGCAACAAGAGGTCGCCTTACATCTGCTTCCGGTGCGGCTACTGCTACTCCTGCCACCCACACGTGGAGAGCATGGAGAGGAAAAACGTGCCTGCCAACATCAACATGAGCCGCCTGACTGACATCGAGACGCTCCCCCTCGCTGGCTAGTGCTGCAGTAATTATATTTGCCGCTTCGAAACTTGGTGATACTTGAAATATTTTGTCGGGTGCGCGGGCTGGAGGTACGGAAGCTGGGTTTCAGGCTTTTACCCCGACGCGCTCGGCCCGCACGATTACCTTTCGTACTATTCGCGTGTTTTTGACCTTGCGGCAGTAAGCATGCAGGCCACGAAGATCCAAGCAGTAAAAAAGTGGGCTGAGGAAACGCCTGACAATTTCCGCTTCATAGTTGGGGTGCCAAGCCAGGCGATGGATTGCGACCTGCTCGGGAAATTCTTGGAAGGTCTTGCCCCAATAGAAGAAAAGGTCCTTGCAGTGGTGCTGCAGGTACCTTCTGCGCTGAAACTCTTGGAGGGCAGGGAATGGCTTAAAAAACTCCTTGCCGTGTGCGTATATCATGGATATTCTGCTGCAGTAGAGCTTGGCAATGCATCCTGGTTCCAGGACATTACTTACAA
>DAOL01000027.1:12075-13814 GCA_002501845.1 Nitrososphaera sp. UBA217 | reverse complement strand
TCATCTTGACGAATTTCAGAAATGCGGTTGCCTCCATGTTGAGGAAAGAAAATGTTGCCATGCTTGTCTACTACTACCTCTCCCGGCAAAGTCGTTGGAATTAAAGCAGGCGAAGAGGAAGACGAGGTCCAGTATACGTCATATGACTGGAGGCCAGAGTTTTCATCAGCAACTATCACCCTGTTAGAGCCATGATCAGACACGTACAGTTTGCCGCCAGCGATGGCTATGCCAAATGGCGCAAACCTATCTGGCTTTGGAAGGGACATCTTTACCATTCCAACAGATGAATTAGATGAAAGGTTCCCTATTTGCGCAAGCATTACACTATCAGAAAAAGATAGAGACACCCATAGCTGTCCTTTCTCGTCAAATGTCAGCAAGGTCGGTCCGCTATTCTCGCCTGTCTGATATTCTACAATCTTTTCTGATTGTATGTCAAAACGGGCTATGTTGTTCCCAATGATTTCGGCAAACCACAGACTCTTGCCCTCCGGTGATAGAACAATGCCCATTGGTCCTGCATTCTTTGTAGGGACCTGCCAGAGCTTGATTTGGCCGCTTGCGATATCCAGCTTTCCTATTGAATTGACACGAGCATCTGTAAACCAGACTGNNACTTGTTTCATTTGTTGAATGTAAGAACCAGGCATTTCCTTGTGAATCCGTTGTAATGCCTCTGAGGCCACGTTCTTCTATGGGAACGTGAAATTCCTTTATAAAATTACTTTTTTTCTCATACGAGACAAGCTTATCATCTATTCCGCCTTGCGTCTGCTGCGCGTTAGAAAACCGGATTACTGTCACATAAAGAGAAATGAAAAGAATGCCCACCAAGAACATTACCAATATTACACGGCCACTGAAAACAAAAATTTGTGGCATATTTCACTGACCGCGACCCACAGGTCTTACTTTAGTCTTTAGGATTACAATTGTAAAGTCATATTCTGCTGCCTTTTGCCAAGGAAGGTCTTTGGAAAAAGTAAATGAAGCAGCCCTCAGCTATACTAAGGGATGGTGTCTTATTATGAGTAGTAGTGGACAATCTTTTGACTCCGAACAGTTCAAGGCGCAACAACGCCAGATGTGGGATAATGTTGCGAAAGGCTGGCAGGCATGGTGGGAGACTTTTGAACGTGGAGCGCAAAAGGTCAGCGATAAGCTGGTTGAACTGGCAGAAATTAAGCCGGGTGACAGAGTCCTAGATATTGCCACAGGGATAGGAGAGCCGGCGGTCACGGCTGCAAGGCGAGTTAGGCCAAAGGGCAAAGTGATTGCTACAGACATTTCTCCTCAAATGATAGCGATTGCGAAGTCAAGAGCTGAATTGCTTGGTCTAGACAGCGTGATGGAATTTAGAGAAATCGACGCTGAGAAATTGGATTTCCCGAAATCAACATTTAATGCAGTTCTGTCTAGATGGGGTTTGATGTTTCTTCCAAACCTTCCAATGGCATTGACGGCAATCAGGCAGTTGCTTATCCCGGATGGTAGGTTCGGAGCGGCGGTATGGCCTGCACCAACCAAGGTTCCAATGCTTGATTTACCGATCTCTACCGTAAGAAAACAGATTAATGCTCCCACACCCACTCCAGGGACTCCAGGTCCTTTCGCATTGGCGGATGTAGAAGCTCTCAAACGCTCATTCGCTCAAGCTGGCTTCAAAGACGTTCGTGCCCAGACATTAAATATTACATTTAGCTTTGATTCGCCGGATAGCTTTACCAAATTCCATC
>DAOL01000027.1:3971-11965 GCA_002501845.1 Nitrososphaera sp. UBA217 | reverse complement strand
AATGCCGGCGCGATAGACGGCATTTCGCGCGTTCTGGCACAACTGAATTTGCCGGCCATAATTGTGCATGGCGGCGGCTCGTTTGGCCACTACTGGTCAATGAAATATGACATGCATACCAAACCAGCCAAATACGACGCGCATGGAGTCTCTGTAGTGCACGAGTCAATGATCGCGCTCAATCAGATAATTGTCAATTCAATGATAATGGCGGGGCTCAACCCGTACGGGATGCCACCGTCAGTATTTGCGACAGGCCACAAGCCAATCGCTGCAAAAATAAGACAAGTCTACGCGATGGCAAAGTCAAAAGTCATCCCTGTAACGTTTGGCGACNNGAAATCGATGAAGTTCTCAAAGGCGCTGGGCATTGACGTGACAGGCGGGATGCAGAGAAAGGTTACAGAAGCATTTAAGATTGCATCCAGCGGAATGGACGTATTGATGGTAAACGGACTCGTACCGGAGCGCATTGCGGAGGCCGTACAAGGTAAATTGCAAGTAGGCACGGTGCTGAAGGGAGGTAGGGAATAGTTGCCGGACACCTCTGAAGTCTCCTCAGACATCGAGATTATCAAGCAGCGCAAAAAGGACGGCATAGACATACCACTCCAGAAAAATGTGCAGGCAAAGACCACTTCGACGTACTTGGAATACGTCAAGCTAGTGCACAACGCGCTGCCGGAGCTGGACTATGACGACATCGACACTTCGACAAAGTTCCTTGACAAAAAGTTCGCGGCACCGATAATAATCGATTCTATGACAGGCGGGACTGACGAAGCCACGGTCATTAACGGGAGGCTGGGCGAGCTCGCAGAAAAGTACGGTTTTGGGATGGGTCTTGGAAGCCAGAGGGCCGGATTGAAGAGTGAAGAGCTAGCAGCCACTTATTCGATTGCAAGGAAGAATGCGCCAAATGCTTTCTTGATAGCAAACATTGGCGGCGCGCAGCTCGCAAAGGGACTCACTATAGACGAAGCAAGGAAGATTGTGAAAATGATAAAGGCAAACGCGCTAGTGGTGCACCTGAACCCTTTGCAGGAGCTAGTACAGCCGGAAGGCGAGCCGCGCTACAGGGGCGTCCTTGGCAAGATTTCAGACCTTGCAAAGACCATAGACGTCCCAGTGATTGTTAAGGAAGTTGGCGCCGGCATTTCAAGAGAAGTTGCGATAAAATTAGAGATGGCAGGCGTGGCTGCAATCAACGTCGCCGGTGCCGGGGGCACGAGCTGGGCCGGTGTTGAGAAGTTGCGGGCGGAAGCCGTAAAAGACGACCTCAAGCGCCACCTCGGTGAGATGTTCTGGGACTGGGGCATCCCAACCGCGGCCAGCCTAATAGAGGCACGCAAAGCGGTAAGGATACCGCTCATTGCCTCAGGAGGCCTAAGAAATGGCCTTGAGGTCGCAAAATGTATAGCGCTTGGTGCGAGTATAGCAGCGATGGCATACCCTTTCCTCCGCGCGGCGTCGCAGTCGCGTGAAAACCTGTTTGCATTTGCTGATATGCTACTGGCTGAGCTCAGAAGCGCGATGTTCCTTGTGGGTGCTAGGAATATCAGCGCTCTTGCCAGCTCAAAATATATATTGACAGGAGCGCTAGCACAGGAGGTTAGCAGCCGTACATGAAAGCAAGCAGCATCAAAAGCGAGCTGGAATCTTATGCTTGTACCGTAAACGAATTCATCCTCCGTTCCCTTGAAGGCAAGCCAAAGGAGCTCTACCAAGCATCATCGCATCTGATACGCACGGGGGGCAAACGTTTGCGACCCTTCATGGTAATCAAGAGCTGCGAAATGCTCGGTGGCTCTGTCAAGAGGGCGCTGCCTGCAGCTGCTGCAGTTGAGCTCGTGCATAATTTCACTCTGGTGCATGATGATATCATGGACAACGATGAAATGCGACACGGCGCTTCTACCGTGCATCGCTATTATGGTATGCCGCTTGCCATACTAGCCGGCGATATCCTGTTTTCAAAATCATTTCAGCTCATCACGTTTAACGGCAGAAAGGTTGGAATTCCCGAGAGTGACATCACAAGCATGGTTGCGCAACTTTCGCGGGCTTGCACAGAAATCTGCGAAGGCCAGGCCACAGACATTGGATATGCGTCGAGCAGCAAGTTTCCAACCGTGCAGCAGTACATCGACATGATTGGGAAAAAGACGGCGGCGCTTTTTCAAGTCTGCTGCGCGCTGGGGGCACTCTCGGCACAAAATCACACCTCGCGTGATATCCAGAACCTCTCATCATTTGGCCGCAACATCGGAATTTCCTTCCAGCTGGTGGATGACCTGATAGGCGTTACAGGGGATCCTAAACTGACAGGCAAAGCCGCCGGCAACGACATCAGGGAAGGAAAAAAGACATATCCTATTCTTCTTGCACTGAACAGTACAAAAGGGGAAAAGCGGGATAAGGTCCTGAAAATATTCGGAGCAAGGGACAGGGCATCAAGTTCTGACATCAAGGAGGCAGTGAGGGTCATCTCAGACATTGGGATTGATCGAGAGGTAAGGAATGAGGCGAGAAAGTACATGAATGACGCGCTGAAAGCAATAGAAGGCTATGGCGATTCTGACGCCAGAAGGTCGCTCCAGTTTTCGGCAGATTTTGTAGTGGGCAGGAGTCTGTAGTACCCGTGCCGATTGACGCGGACACTGAGAAGTTCATCAAAGTCATCGCGTTAAAGAATTCAGTCGAGCATGACGGCAAGGCCCAGGTTGACGCTGTAATTGCCAAGTTCATTGGCTCAAAGCCCGAACTCCGCAGCCAGATAAAGGCGTTGATCCCGGAGATCAAGGCGATGGTACATGAAATAAATGCAATCTCGGTGGCAGATCAAAAGTTGCTCTTGGAAGAGCTTGCACCCGGCGAGACGGCAGCCAAAAAAAGGACAGAACAACAATTACAATTACCACAGCTTGAAGGAGCTGTGCATGGCAAGGTCGTCACTCGGTTTCCCCCGGAGCCAAACGGCTATCCGCACATCGGACACGCAAAAGCGGCAATAATTGACGAAGAGTATGCACACTTGTACGCTGGCAGGTTGATCTTGCGCTTTGACGACACGAACCCGCTCAAGGAAAAACTGGAGTATTATGATGCCATTGCCGAAGGTTTGGAGTGGCTCGGGGTCAAGCCGGACATTGTCAAGAACACTTCAGACGACATCGACCTTTTGCACAACTATGGCAGGAAATTGATCGAGCTGGACGGCGCATATGTGTGCACCTGCAGCCAGAACACTATACACGACCTGCGTGGAAAGGGGCTCCCGTGCGAATGCAGGCAAGACCCGGCAATCGCGCTTGAAAGAGTCGAGAAAATGTTTGGCGACTTGTACGACCAGAATGAAGCCATCGTACGCTTCAAGGGCGACATGGCCGACCAGAACACTGCGATGCGCGACCCCGCGCTATTCAGAATAATAGAAGGCGAACACCCCAAGCTGGGCAATAAAGTGCGAGTCTGGCCCACGTACGACTTTGCAGCGCCTATAGAGGACAGCATCGACGGCGTAACGCACGCCCTGAGGACAAAAGAGTACGAACTACGCAATGCGCTATACTTTGCAATACTTGAAAGACTGAAACTAAGGAAGCCACACCTTATCGAGTTTTCTAGGCTTGAATTCGAAGGGATTCCGGTTTCAAAGCGAAAGATAAGACCGCTGATCGACAACGGCACAATAAAGAGCTGGGACGACCCACGGCTCCCAACGCTTGCCGCCTTTAGGAAAAGAGGCTTTGTGCCGGAGGCGATACGCAAGTTCGTGCTGTCGCTTGGCTTTACGCTTGCAGAAACCAAGCCGCCGTTTGAGGCGCTCGAAGCGTTCAACAGGAAAATAATCGATCCCATATCGCCTAGGCTTTTTTTTGTGAAAAACCCGGCGGAGGTGCGAGTGCAGGGTGCCCGGGAAATGGAGGTCATGCTCAAGAATCACCCGACAGACGCTACCCTTGGGACAAGGAAGGTAAAGGCAGGAGACTTGCTCTATATCTCCGGTGACGACGCTGCCAACCTTAAGGTGGGCACCGAGATCAGGCTCATCGAGCTGTTCAACATCAAGATAACAGGCGTTGACTTGAGAAACGGGGCCCTATCTATAGCCGCCAAAGTTGGAGACGATGAGATTCGCCAGTCCATGCCCAAGGTGCAGTGGATTGCAAAGAATGATATAGTTGAGTACAAGGTATTGATTCCCAAGGAACTGTACATAGGTGAAGAATACAACACGAACAGCCTCGAAATTGCGCGGGGCTTTGCAGAATCTTTCGTGTCCCGCCTGAAGCCGGACGCACGGGTCCAGTTCGTAAGATTTGGGTTCTGCAGGATTGATGACGATCAAACCGCAATCATGACGCACAGGTAAATGACAATGAAGGTAGCAAGAATAAGGGACAGCAAGGTAAAGGAGACGTACGGCATTATTTCCGACGATGGCAAGTCTATTGTCACAAAGGCGGAAATACAACGACAGACAGGCATACCTGCCCCACCAACCATCAAGGACTTCATGTTCCGGGGCTGGCTTGACGAAGTCAGGCAACACAAGAGCAAGCTAAAGTATGGCCAGAAGGTGACTGACATCGAGCTATTGGTGCCAATACCAAACCCGGAGAAAATAATTTGCCTCGCTTTCAACTATTATGATCACAGCCGCGACGCAGGAGTCACCCCCTCAGACGAGCCGGTGATATTCATGAAACCCCGAACAGCACTTAACGAACCTTACAAAGATGTCATCTGCCCATCATTTGTAACTCGCCTTGACTACGAAGCCGAACTTGCTGTGGTCATAGGAAAGGTAACAAGAAAAGTCGCAGAGGACAAAGCGCTTGATTCGGTCTTTGGCTACATGATCCTGCATGATGTTTCTGCCCGCGACATACAGTTTAAGGACAAACAGTTCACGCGCAGCAAAGGAATTGATACGTTTGCGCCTTGCGGCCCTTGGATAACAACCAAGGATGAAGTCACAGACCCGCAGAACCTCAAGATAGTGACCAAGGTAAACGACGAGGTGCGGCAGAATTCGTCCAGCTCCAACATGGTCATCCCTATCAGGAGGATAATATCGATACTGAGCAGAACCATGACGCTCGAGCCTGGCGACATCATCTCGACAGGCACACCTGCAGGAGTCGCCATGTCTATGAAAGTGCCAAAATATCTCAAGGACGGTGACGTCGTCGAAATTACGATAGAAAAGCTTGGCACCATCAGGAACCGCATCGTATTCCAGTAACTTTAAAGTAAGTTAGGTTGCAGCCAAGAATGACTTGACGCGGATGATTGCAGCAAGGACGTACTTTGCCCGCATGAACGAGGGCCGGAGTGTCTGGATGACAGAAGCGCAGCTGATAAAGGGCTGCAAAGATTTCTTCATATCGAACGACTATGATCAGCTCGAAGAAAACAAGGTCTTTGATCAGGGCGAACGGATCTTTAATTCGCTTCTGGTGGGCTCCAAAGCCGGTGATATCCAAGAAACGATTGCAACATATTTTCGGCCAAAAATAGACCGGCATGATACCGGCCTTTTGGGCTTGCTTGAATCAATGCTATTCGACCTTCTGGACAACTATGAAAATACAAACATGATGCTCGTCACGGACTCGCTGTCTTACATGCCAACTATAAAAGTGGAGGAGTTGAGCGTGGCTCTCGAGAACCTGATGGACGAAGGAATGTTCTTGCTCTTTCTGAATGAAAGGTCGGGCTATGCACTTTTTGAGGAGTTCCAAAAGCTGACAATGCCGATCCCGGTACCCGACTAACGCTATTTGGTTAATCTTGTTATTTCGCGCTCAAGCATTCTTGCATAGTACTCGTAAGACTCCGCCAACTTACCCCTGATATTTGCGAGCTGCATTGACAGGTTCAAGGCATCAAGGCAGGTTTCGAGCGATCGCTCGGCAGCAAAGTTGTTCATCGCCTTGTTGAACTGAGACTTGATTTTTCTCTGTTCGTCGCTGTGCTCGTTTATGGTCTTGGTAAGCTGGTCTATTTCGTCATCAGAGCCTCCAAAACCCCTGTTTTTGAACCAGTCAGCCACATGCAGAATTGTGGCGGGAATCCCATTAAAACGTGCCTATTCCTTCCATCCGGACGCCTACTAATACCGGCCAAAACACCCCAAACGGCTCAGCTACATCAAAAGAAAATGCGCCACCCGTCAATCAACCAACTAATCCAACTATCCCTGAACAAAAATCCACAACTGTTGCAAAGCCATCCCTTGTAGCAGGGATAAACCAATTTGATTTGGCAGGAGAGGGAGACTCTTTTCCCGCCCTCTTCTTTCTTTTTTCATGTATCCTCTGTTTTCAATTCTTCGTTAATCGCCTGAACGACCTTTTGCAAACTGATAGGTTTATGCAGAAAGCACCTGAGCTGAATCCTAGGAAAGCGACTGTTCATTTCATCGCTGAAATCTCGGTCAAATGCAGTCAGAAAACAGACTTTGATATTTTTGTCAATGGCTTGCAATTTTTCGAAGACGTCAAATCCATTAATTCGGGGCATCTTTATATTGAGTAACGTTAGTGCATATCGACCTGAGGTAAATTTAGATAAAGCCTCTTCCGGGTCGGTAAAACTATCAACCTCGTATCCGGCATTTTTCAGGCTCTGGCTAAGAACAGTGCAAATGTCTCTTTCGTCGTCTACCACGAGCAGTCTTGCAGGCATATCGCTTAGGAGTCTTAATTCTGGAGAGAATGAAATTAGTTATTTAAGGTCTTAGGAACATTGTTCTAGAATGAGCCCTACTCGCCGGGGTTATGCAAGCAGACGGTCCGGCTTTTGGGCTCGACTCTTGGCGTAAAGCAATAACGAAGACATTGTTTAAATGAGATTTGCTAGTAAGCGTACCCGTCAATAGGCCGTCCTTCTTCCCTCGCCCTTACCATCGCCAAAAGCCTCTCTAGGGCTTCAAGCTCGACAGAAATCTTGTCCGCAATTTCAAAAGAAGCTGATCGTTGCTTTTCCCGTTTCTTTTGCGCTATCCGCATTTCGAGTGACTTTGAGTCACGTGGGGCACCTTCAATGGTTCGGATATGGAGTTCAGTACTTCTATTAATTATGGAGGCTTTTGAGTTCATTCGCGTTCGTTTATTATCTAAATGAATCTTGATTGCTTCTTCTAGGTTCATGAAAGCAGCTGAAAAAAGCTTGTAATAATAGAGCTAGCACCTAANNCATATGGTAGTTGACAACAAGGCCAAGATATCATATATCCAGATTATCAAGGAAGACCTCGGGGTTTTCCATATTACGCCGGATAACGGCCCGATCCCTGACTTCAAGGCGGGCCAGTTCGTCACCCTCGGCCTCCACATTCCAAGCGAGGGCAAAATTATCCGTAGGGCTTATTCTATTGCGTCGCCCCCGGAGCAAAAGAAAAGATTTGAACTCTACATCCGTTGGGTCCGCAAACCTGTGCCTGGCAGACTCACGACAGAACTGTTCAACAAAAGGGAAGGCGACGAGATATTATGGGTCAAGCCGACTGGCATTTTTACGATAAACGAAAAGATGCACGATGGTAGTCCTGACAACAGGAGGATGGTACTTATCGGTGGAGGAACGGGCCTTGCACCCTTTGTGGCGTTCTCCATGCACCTGAAGGCGACAGGGAGCAAGCGTGAAATCGTGGTGTTGCACGGCGCAAGTTATGTCGACGAGCTAGGCTACAAGGACCTCTTGACGGCGCTTGAAGAGGAAAGCCTTGACAAAGGGAAGGACAAGTGGAACTTTCGTTACCGCGCAAGCGTCAGCAGGCCACAGGAATGGTTCAACAGAACATGGAACGGCCAGAAGGGCAGGGTCGAGTCCTTCTTGAGGCCAAAGGCCGGCAAGGACCTATCGCCGCTTGAAGAGCTGGTGGGCGAAAGGGTGACGCCGGAGAACACGTCATTCTATATCTGCGGCTGGCAGGGAACGGTGGATGGCGCGCTGGACTTTTTGATCCCGAAGGGTTTTGTCAC
>DAOL01000027.1:0-3868 GCA_002501845.1 Nitrososphaera sp. UBA217 | reverse complement strand
CTGGCAGACGAAGCGATCAAGGCAATGAAAGGTTAGAATCGCGGGGGCGATGCCGTTGTCACGGATTTCTTGCGAGAGTACCTTTCCACAATGTCTTCTGGAACCTGACCGTTGAACAGCTCTCTTGATAGGCCACGAAGGTAACGCATGATTGCCCATGTCCCCGCTTTAATTAGAGCAGCCATGAACACCTTCATCGCCGGGCCGTAGGTCTTGTTTCTTATGATGATTGGAATAATGTCGTTTATCACACGCATGTTGTGTTCCCAGCACCTCCAGAACAGAGTGAACTGAGCCTCGTTGAGGTTGCCAAAGTGCATCGAGTTCTTTTCGGAAAAGTCCTGGTAGAGCAGCGGAGCCACAAGGCCCCTCATTTTTGTATGTTTAAAGTCGTCTATGAGATCAATAGTGTACTGGGTCTCGTCTGGGGTTTCGTCAGGCCACCCGATTATGAGCGTAAGAGCCGGGAACCAGTTGTTCTGGTTGAGCACCTTGCAGCCTTCCCTTACCACTGCGCCCCATTCTTCAGGCTGGAACGGTTTTGTCTTGACGCCAAGGTGTTTCTTGACCATCCTTGGCGCAACCGTTTCAACTCCAAGGTTTGTTGCAAGCCATCTGCCGCCGGCAACGTTCATTCCGTTGATGTCAGACATTTTCTTGATAAGGTCTGGCGAAGATGCAACCGCAGAAAGCGTCATGTGAGTTGTGCCTACAAAGCGCGCGCCCGTTGACTTTAGGCCACTCCAAAGATCAAGAATGGCGTCCGCATTTGGTATAAAGTCCTTGTTGTCGCAGCCATAGAGAAGCATTTCGTCTGACTGGAGCCATATCGAGTCGAAGCCATAGTCAAGGTTGAGCTTTGCCTCCTTTTGCAGCCGCGCAAGCGGAAAGTCCTTCTTTGAGCGCTTGTTCACGTCGCAAAAGTCGCAACCGCGTCCGCAGCCGCGCATCGCTTCAATGAGCGAGTTGACTGTCGGCCCCTGCATCATAGGGACATTCTCAATGTTGCGTACAAAAGTGTGCAATAACTCCGGCGCGTCGCCGGCTTCAAGGTCGTGGAACAGATCGAGCGCTAGTTCGTCCGCTTCACCGATGACTACGGTGTCGATTCCATGTATCTTCATCCTGTCAGGCTTCGCAAGCTCCCAAGATCCATTGCCTCCTACGACCACCTTAAAATTGTATTTTTTCTTTAGCTGGATAATGGAAGCACACATCTTCTTGAACTTCATGGCTACGTACGACAATTTTTCAGGCGACATTGTCGTCGTAACTGGCGCCATGCCAAGCGGGTCCATTACGTTGATACCCAAGACCTTTGTATCAGGGCCCACGCACTTTTCCAGCGTCTCTGGGTGTGCGAGGAAGATTTCGTCGCGCCTGTAATCCTTTAGCAGCGCCCCCTCAATTCTTCTCAGACCGCACTGCGCAACCTTGACTTCGCCGGTCTTCGGATCGGTTTCGACACTTGGGCAGAACAGCTTGTCAAAAACAAATTCTGGGACAAGTTCGTAGGGGCCGCAGGCAATAAAGCCGTAGAGGAAGTTACCCCTGTAGTTTGTCATCAGACTGCGGTCAGCAGTTAGAACAATCCGTTTGCCGCCTGATTCTACCATGCTAGGTGTATCATTTATTCGATGTCGAATGGCTATAAATCTATATCGTTCGGTTAAACGACCTGAATATTACTGGCATTTTGGTTCAAAGATACTCTTNNGTCGCAAAAAAGAATGTGACTTCCTTCTCTGATTTCATCCCGTCTCCCCTGAAATAGGAATAATTTATCTTGCCAATGTAGGAATGGATGTCAAGTTCGTTGATGCCAGTTTCTTCCCGCACTTCCCTGATAAGCGTCTGGATCTCGCTTTCGCCTCTTTCCTTATGGCCCTGCGGAAAACCCCAAAAGCCTCGCCTATTTCTCAAAAGCAGAAATTCAGAAGACGCGCTGTCTTCAAACGAATTCTGGTGCTTGATCACCGCGCCTATGGATTGTTCAAGAGCCACGCTATACCGATATCAGAAGCCAATGGCAATTATAATATTGTTTTTCTCCTTAAAGGTATTAATATCGTTTACAAAACTGAACTCTGAGGGCCGGTCGTCTAGTCCGGTAGGATACGGCATTGGCATTGCTGAGGTCGTGGGTTCAAATCCCACCCGGTCCACTATTATCCTTGGTACTCGTACTGGATTTCACCCACGTTCACAGTTCTGTTATAGCCCCACTCGCCAAGAAATGCCACTGCAGTATTCCCTAATTTGCCCGACAGATTGTCCGACAAACGATGTAAAATTTACAAGCCGTGTCCGACAAAAACACGCGTTGTCAGTCGCCGCTCAGACCAAGAAACGACGACCCATTAGGCATATGGTCAACTTTCATATTATCAAATACGGCAATTAAATTCTACTTTGACAAAGTTACTACTTGCACAGGTCGCGGGTTCAAATCCCACCCGGTCCACTCCCTTCTATACCTACCAGCTCTTCCCTGATCTCAAAGGCAACTTTTTTCTTGCAGAAGATCTGGTATTTCCTGAAAACTGATCTGCTTGCAGGGTCGTAGTCAACTTCAACTATCCTTCTGAACGTCTCAAGGCTGGAACTCGCAATTATCGTGCCAATCCCTGTTTCTTTACGCTTTATCTGGCTCAGCACCTTTGCCGGCAGATTGCGTTTGAAAACCTTGCTGTATGCTTTAATGAGCACTTTGTCTGCATCATTCGTGATGATAGACTGCCTGATGATTGTCCTTGCATTTTCTTGTTGCTCAACCACCTTGACCTTTACGGTTGAATTGGTCAATATGCTCAGGATCTGTTCAACCGTTCCTGTTTCTGCCAGAAGGACTTTTTGGGCCACCCCGAGGCTGATGCCATACCTCGCTTCAACATCGGCAATTTTCTGCAGCATGAAGCTTCCAAAGTCGTCCTTCTTTAGAATTGTGCCTGCCACAGAGTGGGTAACCATAGGCATCATGAAAAGATTATCCTGTACGCAGCTAGTGTTATGGCGAAGGCTATCGTGACAAGGCTGATGATTTTGAGCCCTCTCTCAAGTCTTTTCGTATGTTCTGGGTAGTTGCCGCTCTGCCTTAGCCGCTTGTAAGGCCGTGACATCCTGATCTCGGCATAACTGACAAGCCCGGTCAGGCCTGACACGAACAATGCCACGATGCTGATCGAATTTGCTTGCATGACGTATCCTGCCAGGGCTGGCAGAGTTCCCCAAGAGATGGCGAACCAAAAGTTGCTATGGAAGCGGCCGCCGAATGCTTCAAAGTTGTACGCAAACAAAAAAAAGCCTTCAAGCGCCGCGATTATCCCCAATAGCGGAACAAATAACACGATGTAGTAGATGCCTATACCATAGGCCGCTGCCAAAGTCGTAACCATCAGCACCAGAAGCTGTGACTTGGTAAAGTAACTACCCCACGGCTTGGTCTTTTTCGACCCTAGGCTGTCCGCCACATGCGCAGAAACCCCGAGGGCAAGACCATATATCAGTGCAACCGCGCCCACCCTATCCCAAGCTATTTCGGTTGCAATCATCGATCCAATGATTGTGAACGAAACACACATGCCAGTGTACGGAAGGAATAGTAAGCCCACAAATACCCGGAACCTTGTGGGACCAAACTTTGGTACGAACCATTCATTTATGCGGCTCCCATTTGTAATGGTCATGGCTTTTCAGCAGACACTATCGCAGCTGTGCCTGCAGTGTACCACCTTTCATCGATATTTCGAAATCCTTTGCTAGGGGGGGCAACTGGCGTATGGTCAACCCATCCCCATTTTTTTATCAGGGTGTCGAGGGGCTCAACGACCATCCGCCAGGACGTGACAAACCTTCCTGCCAGCCGCTA
>DAOL01000042.1 GCA_002501845.1 Nitrososphaera sp. UBA217 | reverse complement strand
CGAGAAATCTAAAGTACAAGGCGAAGCTTAGGGCAAGAACAAAGAAGCAGGAACTAAAAGTAGCTAAGCCCATAACCGTTCGCGCAAGATAAGCTAATGGATAACGAGCCTGACGTAAAGGAAAGCGATATCGTCAGCTCGAGCACTGGACGAAATTTCTTGCTTCAGATAATCTTTTTTCAGAACGGCTGCTTTGTCATAATAAATGAAGGCGAGCGGCGCATAGGCGCGATTTCCGTCGCCATCAGAATGTCGAACAAGGTTAATGTGGCCAAGGTTATCCCGAGCAAGTACGATTCAATCTTTATCAATACCGTTGCGGAGAAGGTATCGTCCATGATAAACGGCATCTGCCTGGTCTCGCTGCAAAACAAGAACCAGCTCCAGCTTGACGACATGAAAGCAATTATGGGAGAGGTAACCAATATCATTGGTAGCAAGAAACATGAAGGGCAGTAACTCAGATTTCCGCGATTTTCTGTCTATGCTCCAAAGCGAGGGCGAGCTTTTGCGCATCAAGCAGGATGTCAGCGCAGAATTCGAGGTTGCTGCAGTCACAGCAAAGCTGGACGGCAAGCAGGCCGTGCTCTTTGAGAAGGTGCGGGAAAGCAAGATCAAAGTCGCCTGCAACGTCGTCGGCACGCCAAAGAAATTCTACCTTGCCATTGCAGGTTCACGCAAGGTAGGCCAAATGGACATCAGGAAAGCTATCCATTCACGCATAGCCGAAGCGCTTTCCAGACTAGCCGAGCCAGCAAAGGCGCAGGGCGGCGCTCCTTTTGAAAATAACTCTTCAAGAAACCTTCAGGATCTCCCAATAGTGACGCATTTTGAAAAGGATGCAGGACCTTTCGTCACCTCTTCTGTAGTTTTTGCAAAGGATCAGGAAAAGGGCAACCAGAACCAGTCCACCCACCGGTTGTTGCGTCTTGACGACAGGCACATGGTAATCAGAATGGTAGAAGGCAGACATCTCCACAAGTGCTTCACCTACGCCCGCGACCATGGCGAAGACCTAAAGGTCGCAATAGCGATAGGAGTTCATCCAGCAGTCAGCATTGCCGCAGCATACCAAGCTGCATACGGCGTTGACGAAATGCTGATAGCTAATTCGCTGCTTGATGGCAAGCTCGTGCTTGCCAAGGCAAATTATTCGCAGTTGTACGTGCCAAGCCACGCCGAGATCGTGCTTGAAGGCAGGATCATCAAGGACAGGACGCAAGAGGAATGGATGGTCGAGATGCTGCGCACCTATGACTTCAAGCGCAAGCAGCCCGTGTTTGAGCTAGAAAGAATAAGGTTCCGTGATAACGCGATATATCATGACATTCTGCCCGGCCATGCGGAGCACCGCCTGCTCATGGGTCTGCCGGTTGAGGCAAAAATGTTTGACTACATCAAAAACGTCGTGCCGACTACCCAAGCTGTACATCTGACTGACGGCGGCAGCAACTGGCTTGTTGCGGTGATACAGATTAAGAAGCGCCTAGAGGGCGAGCCCAAGAACGCGCTCATGGCCGCGTTTTCTGCCCACCCCTCCCTCAAAATGGCCACGGTGGTGGACAACGACATTGATCCCACTGATCCTGTTGCTGTTGAGTACGCAATAGCGACGAGGTGTCAGGCTGACAGGGACTTTATCATAATGCCAAACGCAAAGGGCTCGAGCCTTGATCCGTCAAGCGATCAGGTAAACCTTCTTACGACAAAGGTCGGCATTGATGCGACTGCATCGCTGCTAAAAGCAAAAGAAGGATTCGAGATCGCTAGAATCCCCGGCGAGGAAAAAACTAGGCTTTCCGATTACGTTTAGCGAGAGCTGGACAAGGGATTAAATAGCCTTTAGTAGTAAGGCAATTGGAATAATGAGGCCCAACAATTTTGCTATGAAAGAATGGCATCTTGAACATGTTGAAAGGGTTATTGTCCGTTTTATCAAGGGCATCTCTCCTGACGCTTCTTCTTTTGAAAAACGAAATTACAAGAAATACAGCACGGTTTCAAGCTGCGCCAAACAAATTGAGTACGACATCAAGCATGGGGTCACAATGGACGAAGTTCTTAACGTCGTCCGCAGGATAAGGCACGAGAAGCAGTTCCGCGACCTGCAGAAGAGCCCGGAATCGGTTCAGCGGCTCGACGAGCTCGAAAGGCAAATCTCGGCTCCAAAAAAAGTGGCAACTACGTGGTACTAGATGTCCGAGCACCGCTTTACTGACGGCAACCTTATCGTTTTGTACGCGGTGCACAAGGGCAAATCCGCTGACAATGAGCTTCCAGATTACATAATGGAACGCGTCAAGGTAGGGCTTGAAACATACGGCATGGTCATGAGATCGAAGCCAGATAAGCACAAGACGATGGTCATGATTGTCGGCGAGCCGACTCCGGCGGAAAAAGTAAGAGAGGTGCTAATGCAGGGCGGAGTCAAGCAGGACATTATAGCAATTGACACCGATTCGCAAAACATGGCACAGACCATTGATAGAATAGTGGGCATAATAAAGAGCAAGCCCAACCCACCATTCATTTATTTCATAGGCTCGGTATGGCTGCACGATACCTTCAATTCCACGGTACTGTCAAAGATGAAGGGCTACAAGATGCAATTCTACGGCGCGCTCGATCACAGACCGGTGGACGAGGTAGAGAGGGAAAAGGCACTCGACATCCCCAAGAAGGGCGTGGAATATTACAAGCAGCGTGCAAAAAATAAGGCAGTCGATGTATTGCTCAATGTCATATTCCCGGACTAAGTTTTAATATCGTTGACAATGTCGGCTACAATAAGCGGTCATCGTCTAGTTTGGTTAGGACACTGGCCTTCCATGCACTTACGTGCGGGGTCAGCCCGTAACCCGGGTTCAAATCCCGGTGACCGCATCTTTACAATTCAGAGGAGAATTGTTTTTCCTTCTGTGAGGTGCCCGACTCGATCGTAGCTGAGCCCGTGATCTTCCAGGTGATATCTCCGCTGCCATTCAGGATTTTATTGAATAAATCTGCGCGCTTGTCGGAATATTCAAGCGTAAACGTATCTGGTATTGTCACCGACTTTTTTGGAAAGAATGCCGGTCTACCGTTAGGTGGTATATCTTCGTACGATATTATGTCTGTCCCGACAGGAGCACCATTTGCAGATAGCTCATACTCAATCTTCGATGTGGTCAAGGTATAGTCGCTCGCGTTCGTGACATTGAGCGAAATCCCGAGATCGAGCTTTTGTTCGCCTTCGCTTCCTGACGCCAGTGTTACCTTGCTGAGCTGGATAGTAACATCGTCAGGATTGAATGGAGTTTCCACGAGAAGTGGGTAAAATATGATTGTAAGGACGACTGCCACGATAGCGCCAATTAGCGCCACCCTTCTGGGACCTATTATCAAGCGATCATAGCTGACTCTCAGAGCTGATTAAAAGCTTTCTGGGAGGACAGCATCGATAATATATCGCGCAAATGTGAAAATGACGATGACACTTACCGATAGCCTCGTCACATGGGTACACCTCATATGCGCCTCGATATGGGTCGGAGGTTCGATCTTTATCGGAGTCGTCCTCGTGCCTGTCCTAAAGTCGCACACAAAATCTATTGAAGAACTTGTAGCACTCATGGTCAAGGTTGGCCGGCGATTCAACAAGATAACTGTGCCGGCGTTTGGCATATTGATGGCAACTGGCATCTATAACTCGCGCGGGTTTATAGGCGATCCCGGCGCAATGCTTGAAACGACTTACGGAACGATCCTGCTGACAAAAATCATCCTTGTAATAGCCACCGTCGTGACGTACGTCGTTCACATCAGGCTGCTAAACGCAGACATGGAGCGCAAGATATTGTCAGGCAAGGGCGGCAATATTTACGTCCAGTCGGTGAGGAGAAAGCTAATCGTTCTTGGCGAGATAATCGTTGTTTTGTCAATTCTCATTTTGCTGTTGGCAGCACTGCTTGACGGCGGCATTTAGCCTTCTATTGTTACCTCGTAGGTTTTGTCTTGCTGTTCAATGCTGTATTTGCATCCGACCAACTGGTTTGCAACTTGCAGGTTTGTGCGAAGGTGTTCTGTCACTCGGGCAGTCCTGTATTTCGATCTGCCCTTTGCAAGCGCAAGCGGGAGGACCAGCATGTCTGCAAGGAGCGGATCGACCGGGGCTCGTACGAGCGTGCTTTCCAGAAAACGTTCAGCGGCTTTGGCTCCCACCGCTTCGGCGCGCTTACCTATTTCGCCTATCGAATCACCGCCCACGTATGGCCCAAAGTCAGACGCCGAGTATATCAGGACTGAGGAGCCTGGCGAGATCGATGTTTCAATCGATGCTGTATAGTTGCTACAGCGGACTCCCTTTTTCTCTAGGGCAATGATGGCGGAGGATATCTGCCGCTCTGCCACGTTTCGGGGCAGCTGGCCACATACACTCGTGATCCTGGGTTCTACGTCCCTTACAGTCAGAAGCTCCATCGTGCCGGGCACCTTGCAAGGCTCAATGCTTGAATACACGATGCCGCCGCCTTTTGGGTAGTAGCCGCGCTTTAGCACGTCGGCTGAAAATTTTATCCCGATATTGCGGTAGCTTTCCGCAACGACATACTTTACATAATCCGAAGTCGGGCTTGCCTTAACATCGGTGCCGCCAGTAATCTCCAGTTGCAGGCTGTTGCCAGAAAGTGATACTGCCGGCACAACTGCCATCAATATCATCGGAATGCTCCCTGCGGTACCAATGTCGACCTTGACGGAGCCGCCTTCAAATTTGTCGGATGGTGCAAACGTTACCCACTCGGCCCCAATCTTCAGGTTATCAACACTTGCTCGGAAAAGGTTTCCAAGTATCTCGATGCCGGCCTTGTGCTGCGGTCGAAGGCCGGGGTTCTGCCGCTTGGCGCGGATGTTGGTCACTTTAACCGGCTTGCCAGTAATCGCTGAAAGCGAAATTGTGGTGCGCAGTATTTGGCCTCCGCCCTCGCCCTGAGAGCCGTCGATACTCACCGGTGATGTCAACGTCCGTACCGATTGTGACTTTGCTTAAATATGTTTAAAATAGATCGCTGGCAGCATACTTCCTGTTGACCACCGGGCTTTTCATCGGCCGGTTCCAGCCCTTTCACAAGGGTCACCTTGCGACTGTTAANNCTCGACTCAGAAAAAGTCGACGTCGGCAAGATACTGATAATACCGATCCCCGATGTCGACGTTCATTCGCTCTGGACCCAACAGGTAGACATACTGGTGCCAAAATATGATGTCGTGTTTGCTAATGACCCGTTCACCCTCATGTTGTTCCGGGAGAGAGGCGTCAAAACTATTGAGGCGCCGCTGGTCGATCGAACCAATATGCAGGCTACCGAGATCAGGAGCAGGATGGCGATGGGCAGGAAATGGGAAATCCTCGTCCCGGTCGCTGTTGTAAGGGTAGTCAAAGAAATAAACGGAGTAGAGAGGGTTAAGACAATCGCCGGACATGACCGGCATTGAAAAACATATTTCTAGCTGGGCAGCCACAGAATAGTGTTGTTTGGTGGCAGGAACGGCTGCGAGGACGAAGGGCACCCAGCGGTCAGTTTCATTGACGAACCGTGGTTCCTAGACTTGCAAAAGCTCAATAATGAAGAGCTGATGCGCATGTACACCATGATTTCTGATCGCCGCTACAGGTTCGTCAAGAACGCGTGGTATATCCCAATTGGCGGAGACCAGCGCTGCCCGATCATGGTGGCCAAAGGCTTCAGGTCGCCCGACACGCTTGACAGGATGGCCGAGTTCCAGGACACCGCCAAGATGCTCGAAGGAGAGTTCCGGAACTTTATTGACGCGTGGGACTTTG
>DAOL01000034.1:5073-5361 GCA_002501845.1 Nitrososphaera sp. UBA217 | reverse complement strand
GGGCGAGGGCGCCTACTACATGTCACTTGAAGGCTATAGAAAGCAATTCAAGGAAAAACTGGGCTACGAGCCGTACGCTGGCACGCTCAATGTCAGGCTTATCGACCAAATTTTCATGAACGCCCGGCGCGAACTTGGTAAGCAGCCATCGATATTCATCAACGGCTTCAGTGACGGTACTCGCACTTACGGGTGGGTCAAGTGCTACAGAGCTGTGATAAACGACGGCACAGTAAGTAATGCCGCAGTGCTTGTGCTGGAGCGGACGCATTATGACGACAGTATGCT
>DAOL01000034.1:0-4808 GCA_002501845.1 Nitrososphaera sp. UBA217 | reverse complement strand
CCATTGTACAATTCCTGGCCCAGTGGCAGCCTGGCCTTGAGCCTGTCATATGCGGGAACAGAAGGGTCCAGTGCGCTTGAATATAGCGATGCAAGAACGGCCTTGTCCAACGGATCCATCTATCGATCTCCACTACGGGGCAACAGCGAAATCATGGGTGATCTGCTAATGCTATAAATGCTACGTCCGGCAATTGTGATCATTGTCGTCGCCAGCCGACATAAAGAAAAGGCTCGAACAGAACTGGATAAAGTTTCTCAAAGCAAATTCTGCCAAGCTTTCTCTAGACGCCATTGACGGCTCNNACACTAATGGTCGCTATCTGGAAAATATGCGGGAACTGGCAATGTCAGACCGGCCAGCCGAAAGCGAAGCGACCTTTGAAAAAAAGCCCTTTGCAGACATCGAGCTGGAAAAAGAAGTCAGATTCAATGCCGAGGCCGCGCCATTCGGGCCTGCCGCGCCCTTGAAGACATTCAAGGCATCATCGCTTTCTGCTGACCCGCGGATCGAAGCAGCTCACTATGATACAGACCTGCGCGCTTCTGACGCGATCATGGAGCTGTACCGGCGAGGAGTGGAAACGAGCAGCATCCACCGAGTGTTAAGCGTTGGGATGCTCGGGCTGAAAAAGAACCGCAAACTGGTGCCAACACGGTGGAGCATATCCGCGACCGACGACACTATTTCAAGCAGGCTGGCAAAGAAGAACGAGGCAAACCCTTCCATTGACCTGTTTGAGATAATGCAGTATTCGCATCTTGCAAATTATTATTCTATAATATTGATACCTGACGATGTGTGGAGCTTCGAAATGATCGAGTCATGGTTCACCGGGAACGGCCAGATCGCGACAGGCGCCGACTACGAAGACGCAAGGGGACTTGATCACTACCCTACGATCGCTGGCGCGTATTTCGCGGCACGCCTTGCTGTGGCTGAGCATCTGGCGCGCCGGCGCAGAAAGGCAGCAGCCATTGTGCTTCGCGAAATACATCCTGAGTACGTCATGCCGCTTGGAGTTTGGCAGATAAGGGAAGGCGTGCGGGAAGCGCTGAAAAAACCATCTCAGCAATTTGAAAATCTTGAGCAGGCATTTTTGTTTGCCAGCGTCGGTATGTCGTTGTCAGGGCAGGAGATCGCGCGCAAGAGCAAACTATGGCATGCTTTGAAAAATCATGTGAGAATTACCGATTTCGCATAATTACCAAAGGGTCATATACCAGCATTGCCAACTTTGCTGCGATGAGCGAAACCCTTCCTGAAGGCGTGAAGTATGTCGTTCCAATCAAGCAGGTGGAAAAGCCGATCAAAATGACTGACCAGGCCAAAACCGAGCTCCAGAGTTCAGGTATGATGGATGATAAAGGCAAGCTAAAGATCAAGGGTGTAAGCCCAAAGATGGTCAAACGCATGAAATTGGAAGCGGTTGACTGCCCTGTGCTGAAACAGGATATCGGGTTCCTTCAGTGCTACGTCTGCCCAAATTATTTCAGCAGACCAGTTGGCAAAGTCTACTGCAAGGGCGATCCACTGTAAAGATTCTTTCATGCATTGATTGGTAATTTTCAAACATCACCTGATGCTAGATCATGCCAACCGGAGTGACCTTGACATGCGGTCAGAAGACCAAAAGAAGGCGATCTTTGGCCGAGGTCGCAAGGTGCCAGTGGTACAATAAACTTCATAAATCCTACTCGTTGTGCAATTGTCAAGCGTGAGTTCACCTGGGATAGACGCCAAAAGGAACGAAGATTTCAGCGAGTGGTACACTCAGGTAGTCCTCAAGGCCGGGCTTGCTGATTATGCCCCTGTCAAGGGGTTTATTGTCCTGCGCCCCTACGGCTACGCAATATGGGAGTCGATAAGGGACTTACTCGACAGGCGGTTCAAGGAGACGGGTCACCAGAATGCGTTTCTGCCAGTGCTGATACCCGAAAGCCTCCTTTCAAAAGAAAAGGAACACTTTGCAGGCTTTACGCCTGAAGTATTTTGGGTCACAAAGGCCGGCGACACCGACATCGGGGAAAGGCTCGCGCTCAGGCCGACCTCTGAAACATTAGCGTATTCTGTCTTTGCAAAGTGGATAACGAGCTACCGCGACTTGCCACTAAAGATCAACTTTTGGAACTCTGCGTTGCGGGCAGAGATCAAGGCCACCAAGCCTTTCATCAGGACGTCAGAATTTCTCTGGCAGGAAGGGCACACTGTGCATGCTACTGAAGAGGAGGCAGAACAGGAGGTCATGATGATACTTGACATTTACAGAGACTTGATAGAGAACTACCTTGCGGTGCCGTCGTTAACGGGCTACAAGAGCGACGGTGAAAAGTTCGTCGGCGCGAAATATACCACAACTCTTGAAGGGTTGATGGCGGATGGCAGGGCGCTCCAGATGGGGACGTCGCACCATCTCGGGCAGAACTTTTCAAAGCCGTTTGAAATAAAATACCTCGGCAAGGACACCAAGGAGCACTTTGCGTGGCAGACCTCCTGGGGCGTTTCGTGGCGCCTCATAGGAGCGCTCATAATGGTTCACGGCGACGACAAGGGGCTGGTCTTGCCGCCGCAGGTCGCGCCAATACAGGTTGTAATAGTGCCTATACACAAGGACAAGGATGCCAAGCTGGTGAAGGACAGGGCCGCTGAAATAGAATCAGAACTAAAGCGCGCCGGCATCCGGGCTCATATGGACGGACGCGACGAATACACTTCAGGCTGGAAGTTCAACGAGTGGGAGATGAAGGGCGTGCCGCTCCGCATAAACATCGGGCCGCGAGACATCGAAAAGGGGCAGGCTGAGTTTGTCAGGCGCGACACGAAGGAGAAGATACAAAGTGAACGCGCAGAATTGGTAGATACTGCAAATAAGCTGCTAGCCAATATACAGGAGAGCCTGCTTTCAAGGGCAAGGGCGTTCCTAAATGAAAACACTTCCAGACCTGATTCTTACAGCGAATTCAAGTCGATAATCGAACGCAGGGGCGGATTTGTCATGGCTGGCTGGTGCGAACGAGAGGAATGTGAAGAAAGGATAAAACAAGATACAGGGGCAGACATAAGGGTAATACCGTTTGAGCAGAAGGACAAGCCGGCCAAATGCATCTACTGCGGACAAGAGAGCAAGAAGGCAGTAATATTTGCAAGAGCATACTAGGCGGAGTTAGCAATTGGTCACAAGCATTGAAGACCTCTTCCCATTTGATCCAGAGCTGGGGTATCTAGGCATTCTTCTAGTCAGCTTTGTCTTTAGCATCATCCCATTCATTCCAGTCCCGTATTTTCCTATCCTGATAACGGCCACATTTAACCCGAGGTTTGATCCAAATATCATTGCACTTTCAAGCGCAATCGGAACCGTCGCGGCAAAAACAGTGATCTTCATGGTCAGCTATTACGGCCGCAAAATACTGAGCGACAAGACGAAGAAGAGAATGCTACCTTTGCAAAAGCTGGTAAGCAGGTACGGATGGCCGGGCGCGTTTGTAGCCGCTTTGACCCCAATTCCCGATGACCTTGTTTACATTCCCCTTGGGCTTACCAAGTACAGCCCTTGGAAGTTTGCGGCCGCCACATTTGCAGGCAAGCTTGCAATGAATGAAGCAATAGTGTGGGGCTCGGTGTACTTTGGAAGACCTTTTGTAGAGAGTCTGGTAGCAGAATCGACCGGCAATTTCACGATACTCATCATAGCTGCAGTGGCGAGCATCGCAGTGCTTGGAGTGACAATTTACTTCTCGCTCAAGATAGACTGGGGCAAGATGATTGGAAGGTGGTTCCCATGGACACTAAAAGATTGTGACGATGAAAAGAAAGACGAAAATTAGAAAATCCTAGACAATCTTTCTGTCCGATTCGACCCCACGTTTTGATTCCAGCTCGATATAGTCCTCATTTATTCCCATCACGCAGTCGGTGACCACTGCCTTGACAGATTGGAAGCATATCGTGCCCTGTGGCATCTTGTTCTCTTTTTGCATTGCAATCAACCGCGCTTCGAGTCCGCTTTTATGATCGTCGCACACCACTGCAAGCATATATTCGCCTTCCTGTGATTTCACCGACACAACGTGTGAGGGTGCCAGCATGCACTCCTGTCCGCCAACCTTGGCGCAACAACGCTCGGGCAAAAGCACGACTTTGCTGTTGCAGACAAAGCAATATAACAATAACTGAACTTTGATTTATAAAACGGTAGAATCTTCTCTTGCCAGTATATGGGTAGCAGAAGGAGAAAAACGCTTGCCAGACCGGGAAGAAAGGCTCGCAGGGTAGATGGGCGATGTCCAAAATGTACCACGATTGTCAAGTTCAACGTGTCCGGTCCAGTTGGTGACGAGATCTATGAATGCACTGGTTGCATGTCAAAATTCCACATAAGCGAGCTTTAAAATCCGTAACCGCAATATCCNNCTCAGCATCTGGTCGTGCACGACCACGTGGCCGCTCAGCGCGTTCATCCCTGTAGATATTGTCCAAACGTGCAGGTCATGGACGTCCACCACTCCATCCAGCTGCTTCAGAGCGGAAATGATCTGTACCATGTCAAGCTCACGTGGAGCACCTTCTAACAGTATGTGGGTGCTGCTCCTCACAATGGTGTAGGCGCTCCTTGCCACTAATCCCGCTATCAGGAAAGCGACAAGCGGATCGACAACAGTAATACCTGTGAAAAAGGCAATAAATCCAGTAATAATGACTGCAACAGACGAGACGGTATCGTAAATCACGTGCACAAACGCGCTCTGGATATTGATGCTCTTTTCAGCATGGTGCTTGAGGAGGAACATCACTGTCAGGTTGCCCGC
>DAOL01000035.1:569-4897 GCA_002501845.1 Nitrososphaera sp. UBA217 | reverse complement strand
ACCATTGCCACCCTGCCCCCGTTTGGGACCGGCTGCCATGTGAGTGCCTTGAGCGCCGCAGTCAGTTCTTCATAGCTGTCAACTGAAATGATACCTGCTTGGTCGAGCGCGCCCTTGACGACTCCATACGAGCCACCAAGTGATCCTGTGTGCGACGCTGCCTGCTTTGCACCCCTCGTAGTCCTGCCGTTCTTGAACACGACTATTGGCTTGCGGCGTTCCTTGATCACCTTCCTTGCGGTGTTCATGAACTTGCGACCGTCGCCAAAGCCCTCGACGTAAAGGCCAACAACTNNGACGTTGCCGTTCTTGGGCCTCAACATCCTCGCATGGCCTTGGAAAGCGCAGTCAAGGCGGTTCTCGCCGTTGAACATGCCGATGCAGTTGGGCCCGATGATTCTGATGTGCAGCTGCTTTGATAGCTCCTTTATCTGCGCTTCAATAGCAGCGCGTTCGCCTCCAAGCTCCTTGCCTCCGCCGGAAATTACGACGAAATTGTGTATCCCTTTCTTTGTCGCTGACTTGAGCAAATCAGGTACGAATTTCAGGTCGACGGTGACGACAACAAGATCAATCTTTTCAGAAATATCGTCGAGGCTCTTGTACGCTTTGATCCCCATGATTTCGGGATAGCCCTTTGCGTTGACGGGATACACTCTGCCCTTGTAGTCGTGCTTGACCATGCTCTCAAGGACAGAGTTGCCTACTTTGCCGGCTTCAGGCGAAGCGCCAATAAGGGCTATGGACTTGGCGTTGAAGAACAGATCCATGTATTCCGAGTCTGGCTGCGCCTTTGAAATGATCTGCAGATCGGGCTTGTCGCGCAAGAGGATTTTCGCGTCGACTACGACATAGTCGTTTTCGTAAAAAATGACCGGATTAAAGTCGACGCTTTCGTAGTACGGCGCCATTTCAGTCCCGAACTTGCTGATGTCGACAAGTGCGGTTGCAAGCATGTCCATATTGATAGAAGGCATGCCGCGGAATCCTTTCAGGATCTTGTTGCCTTTCAGATCCTCTATCATGCTGATTGCGTCTTCCTTTGTTATCGGCAGAATCCTGAACGCCACATCCTTGAATACTTCGGTGTAAATGCCACCGATGCCAGCCATTATGACCGGACCAAACTGCGGGTCATTCTGCAATCCGACAATAAGTTCGATGCCGCCAGAAGCCGCCATCTTTTCAAGCAATACGCCTTTTACGTTGTACTGCTTGCTCAGCCTGCCGTGCATGTCGATGAATGTTTCCCTGGCGGCAGCCTCATTTTGGAGGCCGATCTTTACGCCCTTGACGTCGGTCTTGTGCAGGATTTGAGGCGACACTATCTTGGCTACAAGTGGAAAGCCCACTGCCTGTGCCTGCTTGCCGGCTTCATCTGCGCTTTTCACGAGAGCGTACTTTGGCACCTTTACTCCGTACTCTGTTAAGACTTGTTTAGCGAGCTCTTCGGTAATTACCTTTTCTGTAGTCAAATAAACGTCATTAAAGATCTTTTGAACTTTCTCATTGGCCATAATGAAACAAAAAGTCTGATCAGCTTCCTATATAGTTACCTCAAGTTGGATCGGTAATAGCCAGTAAACAACTAACTGGATGGTCCACTGGAAACGCGCTTGCTTATTTCAATACTTTGGAAAAGTTGTTGTATGCGAGCCTGCACCGAGCAGCCAGCTGCTCCACGTCGCTGGGGGTCGGTAGCACGCTTTCTGGATTTATTTTTTCGGCGCTCATCTCGGCACCATATTCACGCATCCATGATTGTATAATGCGCCCATCGACTTCTAGGTGGAACTGAATTCCTACAGCAGATCCGATCCTGAACGCCTGCGGATAGAGGTCTGAGTACGCAAGTATCTTTGCATTGGTGGGAAGGTCGTATGTGTCGCCATGCCACTGGAATACCCTGATCGTTTTGTCGGTGACGCCTCTGAAAATGTCGTTGCTGCTGGCTGGCGTCACATACACATCATACCATCCTATCTCTTTCTTTTTGCCCTTGTAGACTCGCCCGCCGGCGGCCTGTGCGATGAGCTGCGATCCAAGGCATACGCCGAGGACTGGCGTNNGGACAGTATCCTGCGGCGCAACAACCGGCATCATCATTTAGCGTATTTATGTCATGTGAGGCAAAAATGTTAAATCTCACAACTACTAGATATCAGCTGGGCCGATGGGCTACCAATACAACGCCAATGACACTGAGACAGTCGAACGGCTGCGCGGTTTCATTGGCATGCTCAACGAGGAATTTGACAAAGGCTCTGTCATCGTCGTAGAAGGCAAACGAGACGCAGAAGCGCTCTCGAAGGTAGGATTTACCGGCAGCCCTGCAGTCTTTCATCACTTTAGGGGGATCGCAGACTTTCTTGACAGCCACGATAGCGCCGGCAAGAAGATAATCCTGCTCCTTGACATGGACAGGACTGGCAGGTACCTCACGAGTCGGCTGGTGTCGCAGCTGCAGTCCCACAGGAATAACGTGAGCTTGTCCTACAAAAGGGCGCTTGCCAAAATAACAAACGGCAAAGTGAGACACGTCGAAGACTTGGTGATCTATGCCCCGCGCCTGTCTGGCATAACCGGGAGCCGCAAGGACTTGTACTTTTACACCTAGCGGCCAATTCTCTCAATGTTCACAAAGCACTTATATTCAAGCAAAGAAAATTGTTTCATATACCAACAAACTACGAGGTTATGAAAGAAATTGCCTAGCACAGGTATCGTGAAATATCATGTTAAGTTAAAATTTGAAGTTGATGGCTTGGTTGAGAAGGCCGATATTATCGGTGCGATTTTTGGACAAACCGAAGGTCTCCTCGGACCAGAGATGAACCTCAACGAACTGCAAAAAGTATCCAAGGTAGGAAGAATCGAAGTCAACGTCGACACAAAAGGCAACATGGCAAAGGGAGACGCCCTTATACCAATGAGCACCGACATCTCTACCGCTGCGCTAATTGCTGCGGCCATAGAGAGCATCGACAAGGTCGGGCCGTTCCAAGGCAAGTTCAACTTGATGGGGATAGATGACATACGGGCCATCAAGAAGAAAGTAATTGTTGACCGCGCAAAAAAGATAGTGCAGGACTGGGCAACGCGCACAATAAGCGAGGGTGAAGAAATGCTCAAAGATGTCTATGACGCAAGCAAGCCGGGCAAGCTCACAAGCTTCGGCAAGGCGCAACTTGCGTGCGGAACCGGAGTTTTCGATTCTGACTGGATAATACTAGTAGAAGGCCGGGCGGACGTCATTAACCTGCTCCGCGCAGGGTTTGACAACGCCATTGCAATAGAAGGTGCGAGGATTGACGAAACCGTGACAAAGCTCACGGACGGCAAGCGCGTCGTTGCGTTCTTGGACGGAGACAGGGCAGGCGACCTTATCCTGAAGGAGCTACATGGACTAGTCAAGATAGACAAGGTGCTCAGGGCCCCCCCAGGGAGGGAAGTCGAGGAATGTACGCCGATAGAGATCGCCGAAATTTTAAAGGATGCACTTTCAGCAGAGGTGCTATCTGCTCAACCGGTGCATGTGCACCACGATCGCGACCGCGACAGAAGGCACTCCCGAAGAGATAGGGAACGAGAGCCGCGCGAGGAATACCAAACACCGATGCAGCAACACCAGGAGCCAGTGCCCGTGCCCGCGCAGCCGTCTAAAGAAGTGATTGCCGAGGACAGCCCCGAGATACTCACAGCCATCCGCGATGTCTATCCCCAGATAAACGAGACACTCGAGGCAGTAGTGCTTGACGGCTCTATGAACAAGCTGCTCAAGGTGCCAGTGTCAGAAGTCATCAAGAGGCTTGACAGCGCCGAGGGCGGAAAGCTGCTGGTAATTGACGGCATCGTCACCCAGAGGCTCGTAGACGCAGCCGACAAGGCAGGCATTGAATATATTGTAGGTCACAGGACAACAGAACTGAAAAAGCCGGGAGACATTCGCGTTAGGACCTTTGGGGACATTGGGATAAACAACTAGCGATAATGCCTGAGATCAAGCTGCAGCACATATTGACCATAGTGGAACTCCTTTCAAAGGGAGCCCGCCACAATTTTGTTGAAGTCACGACTACGGAGCTTGGCAAGAACATTGGCAGGTCGCAGCAGGCCGCGTCAAAACACCTACTTGACTTGGAAAATTCCGGCTACATCGAACGCGCAAAAAAGGGACAAAAGTTTGCAGTAAAAGTCACGGACAAGGGATACTCTGAAATACAGGGACTCTTTTCCTCGCTGAGAGCCGCGCTCGAGTCAACGCCGGCCGCTATAGATTTCGAGGGCAAAGTGGTTTCGGGAATGGGCGAGGGCGCCTACTACATGTC
>DAOL01000035.1:0-464 GCA_002501845.1 Nitrososphaera sp. UBA217 | reverse complement strand
AGCTCCTTTTTCATCTTCGAACTCTTGGAGCCCGGTATTGGAGTCGACAGCCTTATCACGTGCACGTTAAGATTTCGCTTTTTGCAGTTCTCAGCGATCTCTTTTTCACTATGTGCCTGATCGTAACCAAGCGCAATAACGTTCGGTTTGACGTATTCTACCGTGTCATAAAGCGTGCCCTCCCTGCCGATCAGGACAAGGTCGACAAAGTTGAGCGAAGCAACCAGCTCCTTGCGGAGACTTTCATCGTGGTAGATCTTTCTATCCTTCTTTATCTTCCGCGCAGTCAACTGCCTTGCGACAATCACTACAAGGACATCGCCCTCTGCCTTTGCGGCTTTTAGCGTGTGGATGTGGCCAGGGTGGATAAGATCAAACACTCCACCTACGAGAACCACCTTTAGCGCGTCGCGCCCGATAAACGTCAGCTTGCTTGGATCGGACTTTTCAATAAGGCCCATCTT
>DAOL01000070.1 GCA_002501845.1 Nitrososphaera sp. UBA217 | reverse complement strand
CCAGTTCTGGATGGTGGTGTACCGTATCTTTGCGCCCTTCTTTGCGATCAGTTCAACGACTGCAGAGTGTAGTGATTCCGTGGTATAGACCGGTGCCGTGCACCCTTCGATGTAATGGACTTCGGCGCCTTCGTCTGCGATGATGAGGGTCCTTTCAAACTGGCCAATGTTTTCCGCATTGATTCTGAAGTACGCCTGCAGCGGAAGATCGATTTTGACGTTTGGTGGGACGTAAATGAAAGAGCCGCCAGACCACACTGCGCTGTTAAGAGCGGCAAATTTGTTGTCTTCCGGAGGAATTACCTTGCCAAAGTGCTTTTTGACGATTTCAGGGTACTCTTTTACTGCCGTGTCTGTGTCAGAGAAAATTACACCTTGCTTTTGCAGGTCTTCCCTTAAATTGTGATAAACAGTTTCAGATTCGTACTGGGCTCCGACTCCAGCGAGAAACTTTCTCTCGGCTTCCGGGATGCCGAGCTTTTCAAACGTATTCCTTACTGATTCAGGAACGTCATCCCAATTCTTGCTGGTTTTTTCCGATGCCTTGGCATAGTAGTAGATGTTCTGGAAGTCGATCTTGGACAGATCTCCACCCCAGTTTGGCATTGGCTTGCTCATGAAGACATCGTACGATCTCAGCCTGAATTCCCTCATCCAGTCCGGCTCGCCTTTCAGCTTGCTGATTTCTTCGACTGTGCCCCTTGAGAGCCCCTTCTTGCTGAGGTATACGTAAAGCTCTGTAGAATCTTTAAAGTCATACTTGCTATAATCCATGCTCATGTCTTCTTTTGTCGTCATACGCGTGATATAACGCTGTTATGTTTTATATATATTTTGCATATTGCGAGCGTTCCTCGGTGAATTTGTACAAGCTAATTGCTACAGATTCCCTCGACAAAGTACGATATCTCATTTTTCAGCAATGCGATAATCCTGTACATCCTAACTGTATTAAACCCTCTGCCTAGTCTAATTACACATCATAGCGTCTGCTTTTCATTTCTAACGCTCCTTTTCTTACCATAGCCTGTCGTCTGCCGAGAGATCGTCCATCTTTAGCTCGCCTACCCTTAGTTTTCTGATGACCTCCTTCACCGAAAGGTTACTGTCCGCGCCGGTTATCTGCAGGTCGAGTACGCTCTCGCTCACCTTTTCCTCTAGGACCCATAGCAGTTCTTCAATCTTGCCGGTTGGCAGCAAGACGCTCGGCACATTCTTTGAATCCAGCTACGTTGTGATCGCGGACGGCCTTTGCCGGCATTTTGGCGATTGAGCATGATTGGCCTTACAGGAGGTCTATTCTGAGCCTGATATCTTTCTCGGCGCGCAAACTGCCATCCTTTGGTGCAGCAGGGCGTTTTAATCATTTCTTCGTTTGGTCGACCAAAAGGTCCCACCAGACTCTTTCCACTTTCTATAGTCGTGCAATATCGTTGCATGGTCAAACGCGATTTGCTGTGTTTCAACTTCGCCCAGCTCAAGCCATTCGATGCTCGCGGCGTCGTCCCCAGCCTTTCCTGATCCTTCCACAATTATCCCGACAAATACTATTGTCATGATGTGCTTTCTTGGGTCACGCTTTGGATCGGAATAGACTCCAAGAATGTCTATGGGCTCGACTACGAGCGATGTCTCCTCCATCGCTTCTCGCTTCATAGCGTCCTCGACAGTCTCGCCTTCGTTGACAAAGCCGCCAGGCAGGGCAAGCTGTCCCTTAAACGGATCTTTCTTGCGTCTAATCATAAGAACTTTAGAATTGTGCTCTAGTATTATGTCGGCTGTCGGGGTCGGGTTGCTGTATTTCACGATCAGTTGAGCAATGGCGCGTTATTAATTGTTCTAACACGAAAACATTTCAAAATTGTGAATATTGTCACAAGAAGCTCTTCAAAGCGTAAGGCAGATCAAGAATCATTATAGTATTTCTAAAATGTGCTAAATTCTTATTAGTATGTATGATCATTTATTACGATATGTCTGCAATCTTTTTGGAAGCTGAAGAATCTCCCTCTCCGCTTGCAATTTGCCCAAGATGCGGAAGGCAGGTAAGGATAGACGGACACTGCGAATGCGAAGCAATATTCTTCGCGGGATATAAGCGAAAGTAAACAGATGCACTATCCGTACGGGCAGGTCGCTAGCTTACACTAGGTAACTGTGCAGCGTGGTCTGGCCAAGGCACGACTTGTCTATTCGCCTTGAAATCATGTAGTCTGGAAAGCCGCACTCCATCCCATAGCTCTTGATCCTGTCCTCTAAGTTGCGGATAATTTTTTCAACATATTTCCTGTCGGCGGCAACATAGTTGGCATCTCGTGGCTCTTCAAATTTGTATATCTGCTTGTACTTTTCAATGCCATCAGCGATTTCAAGCAGCCGCAGGGCAAGCTTCATACGCTCCCAAATGTCGGTCCGCAGCCGCAGCACTGCTCCAAACACGTACCGCAGGCCGGCCTCTTTGCAGCTCCTGACTACTGTCTCAAGGTCCTCGTCAGTGTCAGTGACAAGCGGTATTATAGGGTCGATGTTGACCCCGCAGCATACTCCGGCATCTGTGAACTTTTTGATTACTTCAAACATCCTGCCAGCAGGTGGCGTTCCGGGCTCAACCACCCGCCGTATCATTTCATTGCAGGTAGTTATAGACCAGATGACAAAGCAGTTGTGTTTGTACTGTCTATGAAGCTCTAGGTCGCGCTCTATTATCGCAGACTTTGTGAACATGATATAGGGTGCATTGTATTTCTGCAGCACCTGCACACACTTTCTGGTCAGCTCGAAGCGGAGCTCTGCCGGTTGGTAGGCGTCGGTTGCAGAGGCCACCATTACTGGGTCGATTGTATCTGACTTCCACGCTGCAAGTTGCCTGTCCAGAACCTCAGGGGCGTTGCTCTTGGCGTAAATCTTGTCGTAAAACTCGGGCGACCACTCGTACGTGGCGTAGCAGTAGGCGCAGCGGTGGCCGCACCCCTGGTATGGGTTTATCGCAAGACCGTTGTAGCTCTTGACAGCGAAAGGGTGAATTATGGACTTGCTCTTTTTCTCTTTGAGTGTTGGCGCTCCGCTGTACCAAAGATCAGACACATTGACGCATGTCAGTAGCATTTCTAATAAAGAAGGCAGCACCAAAAGGAGAGGGGGTGACCGCAAAAGTATAGTTTTTTATTGTCGCTGATGCGCAGAGCAATCATGAGAGTGGGCGTTGCAGGTCTCGGGCTGATGGGCTCCGCGATTGCGATCCGACTTGTAAATACGGGATACGCGGTATCAGTGTACAACCGTTCCAGCTCGAAATCAAACCGCTTCTCAAAAAGCGCCACTGTAGCATCCAGCCCGAAAGAGCTTGGTAACAATTGCGACCTTGTAATAACTGTCGTTACCGACTTTAATGCTGTCAAAGAGGTGCTTCTGGGCAAGGACGGCGTCACTGAATCGTCCAACCGCAGTCTTATAGTAGCTGATGCAAGCACTATCTCGCCTTCGCAATCCGAGAACTGCGCCAGGGAGCTGCGCATGGCTGGAATAGAGATGCTTGGCATGCCCCTGATGGGGGGTCCGGCAGCCGCAGAAACTGGCGACCTGGTCACCATGGTAGCTGGCAGCAGACACGCGTTTGAAAAAGCAAGGCAGGTGATCGAGAAGCTGGGCAAGACTTTTTACATCGGCGAAATGGACGGGTCCGCAAACGCGATCAAGCTGGCACTCAACCTAAACATCGCGCTTGTTGCAATCGGCGTATCCGAAGGGATAACGCTTGTAAAGGGATATGGAATTGATCCTTCTATATTTATCCAGATACTGAACTCGACGTACTTCAAGACCGGACTGTCTGAAAAGAAGGGTCCCAAGATGGTGAAAAACGACTTCTCGCCGACTTTCCACCTTAAGAACATGCTGAAGGACTTGGAGCTTGCCACGGGCACTGCGCAGGCCGCCGGCATTACGCTGCCCCAGACAACGCTTGCACAGCAGATCTTTCAAGCTGCAGCCAACAGCGGCTTTTCAGACCGGGATTATACTTCAATCTGCGCGTACTTCGCAAAGATAAACGGGATGGAAAAATGAAGCTCAATAAATTAAAGGACATCAAAGCGGACGAGTTCATGATCTTTGCGTCGCTTCCGGACATGGGCAGGGTTGGCGGCTTGGTCTCGTCGTTTCTATCGCAGCACGTGAAAACAGAGCAGGTGGCTGAAATTACGTCAAGCGANNGGCTGTATGGCGCCGGCGGCTACCTCCGTGAACAACTGACAGGATCACCCCGGGTATGCGGAGTCGTGAACAGGCACGAAATGAAGAAGGTGCTGGCAAAAGTGGGCATCGACCCCGTTGGGAACGAGATAACAAGCATAACGTGGTTCAACGGCCTTATTCTCGGCCTTGCCGCAGAAAGGGGCATCGACGCGATTGGGCTGTTTGGCGAAATAGCCGAAACAAATGTACCGCAGCCACTTGCCGCAAAGACAATAATCTCTGCATTTTCTAAGCTGGAAGGCATATCAATAGACACCAGACCCCTTGACCGACAGTACGACTCGATTCTCGAAGAAATTCAGAAAAAGAAAGAGCCTTCAAAGTTTGGGCCTGGCATAGGCTAGTGTATCGCCGCGCCCACGGGCACATCCTCAGTTATTGTCAGGAACACGGGTTTGCCTTCAGGTCCGTCTGCTGCCAGGAGCATGCCCATTGAGATCATGCCACCTATCTTTTTCGGTTCGAGGTTGGTGCAAACGACAACAGTCCTGCCGACAAATTCTTCCGGCTTGTAATTCTGGGCGCCTCCTACGGCTAGCTCCCTTTGCTCGGTGCCAAGGTCTACCTTTGCCTTGAAAACTTTTTTCATACCCTGCATACTTTCCGCGTGGATCACCTTGCCTATCTTGAGGTGCACCTTTGAAAATTCTTCAAACGTGATGAATTGCTCTGGCGCCGGTTCGCTCATGATAGTTCAAGGAACTGGTGGGCCATTAAAATTGGTTACGTCAATCGCTTTGCTACCTGAGAATAAAACAGCTTGTGGGGTATGTATGGCTTGAGCCTGACGTCTGCATTTTCTCTTCGAGAGCCGTTAATGTACCGCAGCTTTGGGTTGGCAGATCCGATTGCATCAACTATCGTGCCAGCAACCGCGCTTGGCGGCAAGCCATTTGGGACGTTGTCAAGATATTTCCTGTAGGCGTTTGCGAACCTCGAATTCCCCAAGAGTACAATTTTTGACCTTGTGACCGTGGGTGTTTGTTTCAATGACGCCGGGGTTTATGCTCACGACCTTGAAGTCACTGATTCCATGGGACTTCATAAAAATGAGTAGAAAAACGTTGAGGGTTGCTAAAGGCGTTCCTGCTTGACCTTGTCAAACGGCTTTATGACCGCGGGCAGGATGTCAACAAGATCCGTGGCAATAATGTGCAAGCCTGAGCGCTTGAAAGCGAGGCTGCCTGCAAGGCCGTTGAGGTATACTGCCACAATCGCTGCGTCAAACGGCTTCATCTTGGTGAGTAGCCCTGCCGCTAAACCCGACAGTACGTCGCCGGAGCCGCCTACCGTCATTGCTGGAGTCGACCTCTTTATGATTGCTGTTTGCTCGCCGTCTGAAATAACGTTGAGCCAACCCTTCAGCACTACAATAATACCATACTCCTTTGCCAGCTTCCGTACGTTTGATGTCATTTCACTCTTGGTCGTTCCCGGGTCGTGGCCAAAAAGACGTTTGTACTCGCCTGCGTGAGGCGTGACTATGCTGCAGGTGTTGGAAATCTCGTTCACTATTTGCGGGATGAGGGCCGAAGCGTCAAGCAAAATCTTCGTCCCATCTTCCTTCAGCTTTTTGACAAGTACGACTATTGCTTCCTGCTCTACGCTCATCCCCATTCCTATGGCGGCGGTGTCTACGCGTTTTGGCAGCATGGCAGCAAGCCTGTTTGCAGAGCCTACAGTCAGCTTATCATCGGGAAGCGGAAGTGCGATTATTGCAGGGGAAAATGACCTGACCGAAGTGATTATTGAACGGGGGACTGCAGTATAGACCAGGTCGGCCCCGGAACGCAATGCTGCCATAGACGCAAGCACTGGCGCACCATGGTAAAACCTGCTTCCGCCCGCTACCAGAACTATCCCGTTGTCACCTTTTCTTGACGAAGACGATCGCGGAGGCATCAACTGCTTGACGAGCTTGGAAGTAACCGTAATTGTCGATGGCAAATACTTGCTGTTGTATCTGTTTATGGTCGGATAAACTTTGCCAATTCCCCCATGAGGCAAAACCGAATTCGCTGTGAAAGTACCTTGTGCAGCTTTTTTTCCAGGTAATGTTTGAACCTCTCCGAAGTCTGAAAACGGTTCCAAAAATAAGAATTCAGATAGATAGTTGCTCGCTTCAGATGCAATCAAACAAAGGAAGAACGACAGCAATTGCAGCAATGATTGCTTCCGTGCTATCCAAGACAAGAACCCCTGCGATAGCATGGGAAGCATTTCCAGACAACGACAACAGTCTGATCGCGAGGATGTATGAGCTGCTGTGGTGGGGATACCAAAGAAGAAAATGAAGGGATGACATTATAGTAGCCAAGCCGATAGGCGGTTCGAGTAGGTTGACTGGGCGGATTAAGGCCAGCTTTCTGCTAACAAACCTGACCCATTTTTTACCCTATGACCTTATGTTTTGATATCGCCTGCCAGCGTTAGAGCCCCTGTTCCGATCCCATTAAATAGTTCCCGCCATACGTTATCATGGCATGAAAAGTGGCGGGCAACACCAGAATTCACCGCCGCGAATCATGATTGTAGACGATGAAAAAGACATCCTTGCAATTCTAAAGTCAGGTATTGAGACAAAGGCCGGGTTTGAAGTTCAGACATTTAGCAGCGGCGAAGCGGCTCTGCAGGCTTTTACAAGGCACACTTCGGACTATTACGACCTTGTTCTGACAGACATCAGGATGCCCAAGATGAATGGCTTTGAGCTGTACCGCAAGATAAGGGAAAAGAACATGTCAATGCCAATTGCGTTTATCACTGCATTTGAAATAAATGAAGACGAATTTTCCAAAGTCATGCCCTCGATAAAGGTAAGGGATTTCATCAAAAAGCCCATAAGGATTCCTGACCTGATAAAAAAATTGAATACAATTCTGGCGGCAGTCTAGCTGGGCTCTGCGTGTATTGTCACGATTGATCCAGGATACATTGCTCGTATCTGCTTCTCTATATCTGAAACCCGCTCGTGGATTTGCTCTACCGTCATCTCGCTATTAAAAGCACACGCAACATCTATTTTCAACACATTTCCCGCTTTGTAGGTGGCAACCTTGCCTACCTTATTGACGTCACTTGTGGCAAGGGCTATTTCCCTGACCGAGTTCTGCATTTTGCCATCGACAACCGGTTCGATGCCG
>DAOL01000071.1 GCA_002501845.1 Nitrososphaera sp. UBA217 | reverse complement strand
AAGCACTTTGGCAAGGTAATTCCTCCGGAAGACAACAAATTTGCCGCTCTTAACAGCGCAGTGTGGTCTGGCGGCTCTTTCATTTACGTCCCACCAAACGTCAAAATCGATCTTCCGCTGCAGGCGTACTTCAGAATCAATGCGGAAAACATTGGCCAGTTTGAAAGGACCCTCATCATCGCAGACGAAGGCGCCGAAGTCCATTACATCGAAGGGTGCACGGCACCGGTCTATACCACGGAATCACTACACTCTGCAGTCGTTGAACTGATCGCAAAGAAGGGCGCAAAGATACGGTACACCACCATCCAGAACTGGAGCAAGGATGTCTACAACCTTGTGACCAAAAGGGCTTATGCTTATGAAAACGCCAGAGTCGAGTGGATTGACGGCAACATTGGAAGCAAATTAACAATGAAGTATCCTGGTGTCTACATGCTTGGTAAGGGAGCTCATGCTGAAGTGGTATCGGTGGCCTTTGCTGGAGCAGGAATGCATCAGGATGCAGGAGCGAAGGCTGTTCACCTTGCGCCAAACACCACTTCGAGGATCACTAGCAAGTCCGTCAGCAAGGACTCTGGAAGGACCACGTATCGTGGCCTACTGCATGTGGCAAAGGGCGCAACCGGGGTAAAGTCAAACGTCAGGTGCGATGCATTGCTGCTGGACGAACGCTCCAGAACTGACACCTACCCGTACATTGAGGTCAACGAGGACGATGCCACGATCACACACGAAGCGACGGTAGGCAAGATAGGTGAGGACCAGATATTCTACCTGATGAGCAGAGGCTACTCCGAATCTGATGCACTGTCGCTTATCGTCGGTGGATTTATGGATCCATTCACAAAAGAGCTGCCAATGGAATATGCCGTAGAGCTTACGCGATTGATCAAGCTTGAAATGGAAGGCTCTGTCGGCTAATCCGGCTAATCGATCTTTGTGACCGCACAATGGCTACTTCACTATCCTCAATAGACAGCGGATATGTCGATTCGTTAGCGGGTACCGAGCCTGGCTGGCTGGCAGCAATGCGCAAGCAGGCATTTTCGCAATACCAGTTGCTCCCAGCCGAAGTTTCACCTCTGTATTCCAAGTATTCCGACATCAACAAGATCAAGCCGCAGAATGTTCATTTTGCTGCAACGACGCAGGCGGCGCTTGGCAAGGACCTTTCAGACAGACTGAAGGAACTGGAAGGTGATACAGGCGTTCTGCAGGTGGGTCAGGAGATAAACAAGATATTTGTCCGAGACAGCGTCGCCAAGCAGGGTGTAATAGTGTCGGGCATACAGGAAGCTGTGTCAAAGCACGGCGACCTGATCAAATCCCTCATGGAAGCAAACCAGCTCAACTATGTGGACGACAAGTTCCTCGCGCTTGAAGCGGCGGCCTTCCAGTCTGGAGTTTTCGTCTACATTCCAAAGAATGTCGCGCTTGAAGACCCAATAAGGCTTATTACATCGCTTGCAGTCGACGGCACCTCACTGATATCGAGAAACATAGTAGTCGCAGACACGGGCTCAAAGGCAACGGTTGTGCAGGAGCTATATGCATCCGGCTCGTCAGGCAGACAAGATGTCCAGCAGGGTTATTTCGAATTGATGGAAACGCACGTCAACCCAAACGCACACCTTGAAATGGTCACTTTGCAGGCGATGGGTGCAGACACTGTCAACGTGTCGAACAGAAAGGCGTTTGTTGAAAGGGACGCCAAGATGTCATGGTACATTGGCATGTTTGGATCGCTTCTATCGCGCTACAAGACAGACAGCATAATGAAGGGCGCCGGCGCGTCGGCCGAAGACGTGGAGATCATTTTCGGGGTGGGCAACCAATCTTTTGACGTGATGTCAAACCTCATACACCACGGCCAGTACTCTAGAGGAAGGGTCCTAGTAAAGTCGGTGCTCAAGGACACTTCAAAGTCGCTATTCAAAGGCATGATCAAGATAGGCAAGGACGGCAAAGGAGCAGAGTCATATTTGGCAGGGCACGCCATCCTACTTGACAAGGGCTCCAAATCAGACTCGATACCTGGCCTTGAAATTGAAACCAATGAGGTCAAGGCGACACACTCGGCGTCTGTCGCCCAGATCGACGAGAACCAAATATACTACCTTTCAACTAGGGGTCTAACCAGGGAGGGAGCAAAGCGCGAGATCGTATCAGGCTTCTTGGAGCCGCTGTCGCGGAAGATGGGCCCAACCATCAGGGCGTGGGTCAATTACCTTATCGAGAATAAGTGGCAAGGCAGGCAGCTGATGCTCAGGACGGACGAGGCGATGGAGCAGATCTTAGAAGTGGAGAAGTCGCGCTACCGCGAGACGCAGGACATCTTTGAGAAGCATTACAAATACAGGTAGAGACCATGCCAGAAGAATGGGTTAAAGTATGCGACGAAAAGGTGCTAAAGAATGGTGACTTGTTGGACTTTGCTCACGGGGACAAAAAGATCCTCCTGGCAAGGGTTGGCGGCCAAGTATTTGCCACTGACAGGATTTGCACACATGCCTATGCAGACCTTGCAATGGGCATCATGAACGAAGAAGAAAAAACTGTCACTTGCCCGCTGCATCTTTCCGTGTTCAAGCTCGACACGGGCGCGCCGCAGAACTTGCCGGCAGAACAACCGCTTAAAACTTACAAGGTTAAAATACGGGACAACGCAATTTACATTCAGTTAGGGTAACTAAATGATGCAAAAGGGTGCTCTCAGTGTCGAAAAGATAAGAGCGGATTTTCCGATCCTAAACCGCAAGATGAGCGGAGGCAAGCCCCTTGTCTACCTTGACAATGCTGCGACCACGCAAAAGCCCCTTGCAGTCATCGATGCCATCCATGATTATTATATGAATTACAACTCTAATATTCACCGCGCGGTGCACCAGCTTGCAGAAGAGGCCACGATTGCGTTTGAAAGGACGAGGGAAAAGGTGGCGAAATTCATCAACGCCAAGTCGACAGAGGAGATCATTTTCACGCGCAACGCCACCGAGGCGCTCAACCTAATCGCTTACTCGTGGGGCCGCACAAACGTGAAAAAGGGCGACAAGATTGTCATCACGGAAATGGAGCACCATAGCAACATCGTGCCGTGGCAGATCCTGGCATCTGAAAAAGGCGCTAAATTAGAATACATTGGAGTTGACGACGACGGATACCTAAAGATACACGAGTACAAGAGTCACCTTGATAGCAACAAAGTGAAACTGGTGTCAGTGACGCANNATGCTGGGCCCGACCGGGGTAGGCATACTCTATGTCAAGAGAGATATCCTAGAAAAGATGCCGCCGTTCATTGGAGGAGGAGATATGATAAAGGAAGTTCACAAGTACGAGACGAGGTATAACGACCTCCCATTCAAGTTCGAAGGAGGGACACCAAACATCGCAGACGTCATTGGCTTTGCAGCTGCAATCGACTACCTGACGGATCTAGGCATGGACAGGGTCAGGGAGCATGAAATAGAACTAACGAAATACGCGATTGACAGAATTTCCGGAGTAAAGGGCGTAACGCTCTACGGACCGCGCAATACAAAGGACAGGGGCGGCGTGGTGTCATTCAACATTGGCGACATACATCCGCACGACCTTGCAACGATAATGAACGACCACGGTGTAGCAATAAGGTCTGGTCATCACTGTGCGCAAGTGCTCATGGAGAGGCTCGATGTTGCCGCAACGTCTAGGGCAAGTTTTTATATCTACAACACAAAAGAAGAAATCGACACTTTCATTGGCGCGCTTGAAGAAGCAAGGAGGCTGTTCAAGATTTGAGTGATGACATTTACCGCGAAATAATCCTCGATCACTACCGCAACCCTAGGAATAAGGGTAAGCTGCCGGAGGCAGACGTGAGTATACATGACAGCAACCCGCTGTGCGGCGACGAGATCGACATACATCTTAAGGTGGACGGGGACAAGATAAAGGACATCAAGTTCGAGGGCAGGGGTTGCGCGATTAGCCAAGCGAGCGCTTCGATGCTCACTGAAATGGTACAGGGCAAGCCGCTGACTTCTGTCAAGGACCTGAGCAAGGACGACATTTTAGAAAATATCGGGCTCGTGAATTTGGGGCCGGCTAGGATCAAGTGCGCGCTGCTGTCGCTCAAGGTGCTAAAGCTCGGCATGGTGAAATACTATTCTGACAGAGACCCTGCTTCTGCAAAAAAACTTCATGACGATTCAAAGGGTCTGTAAATGCCCATTGTCGGCAGCCATGATATCCGGAAAATAATATTCCACAATTTCAATGACACCGACGTCAGGTTCTCAAATGACGAGATACTCGGGTACCTGAACCAAATTGACAAGTACAAGGAACTGGACGACGTGTTAGACTTTGGGGACGCGCTGCTGGAGATGGAAAAGTCCGGCATGCTCCGGCCGATAGCGCAGAACTTTAACACGCGCTACTACCGACTGTGGAACACGCTTGAGCAGGCTACCTGCAAGGCATGCGGTTTCTCTACGTATTTTGCGCCAAACGAAGAAGGCGAGGCCTGCCCTCAGTGCGGCGCCAAGATGTAGGAAAACAGTTAAACGCCAACGGGCGCGATCTTTTTGATGCTTGTCAATCGCACTTAGGCCGCCCTGGATGATAAGGACGCGTTCAATGCACTTTGTAGCGCTAGTGGTCGCGTTTATCGCTTTCAGCGGGCTGGTTGCCTCCGGCGTGACATTTGGAGCCGACGACGCTGCAAGCCGCTACTTCAAGTCGACGCAGGGCAATGTCGCCCTTGACGCATTAATGATAGTGGTCACGTCGATGGGGGATGTCACCACCCTGTTCATCCTTGGCATCATACTGACGATAATCCGGCGCACAAGGAAGAGCGGCATGATCTTTCTCATCGCGCTTGTAGTCGTAGTCATCCTTGTGATGTACATGAAGCCGCTTATAGGAAGAGAGATCCCCCCCTACAGGTTCGAGCCTACGCTTCAGCTGCCGGAAAATTTCAGTCTTGAGAATGACAGCCTTGCGCCTTTTGCCGCCGGTCTTTCATACCCGTCAGGGCATGCTGCGCGCGCAACTGCACTTGCCTTTATCATGGGCTTTGCGATCTACAGCAAGTCCAGAAAGATAAGCTATGCCCTATGGGCCTTTCCTGTCATCATTGGTGTTACGCGTCTCTACGTCATGCAGCACTACCCTACTGACATTATTGGCGGGTTCTTGCTAGGAGGGATGGTTTGTGTAGTGCTTGCCAACGTAATGAAGCTAGACCAGCCGTTTCTCATGTCACGTTTTAAAGGCAAAGAAGACCAACCTTCCCAACCCCGTGGAAATCTTTAATTCTGGTTAAGAGGTTATACCATTCAGATGGGACCGTTTGCTCTGCTAATGAATATCGCCGGTTCAGAGTGGATAATAATAATCCTGCTGGGTCTAGTCCTGGTCTTTGGCACTAAAAAACTACCTCAGTTCTCGCGCAGCATAGGCAAGGCGGTGGGCGAATTTGAAAAGGCAAGGACCATGTTCAGGCGCGAAATGGAGGAAGCTGCAGATCCCGCAAAGAGCGCCAGGATGATCCCCAAGATCACGGGCCCCGTGGCTACCGAGAGGGAAAAGCTTGAAACAATAGCCAATTCGCTTGGCATAGACGATCATGCGAACCTAACTGATGAACAACTGCGTATGCTCATATCAAAGAGAATGACAAGCTGAATGACATTGTCTCTATATAAGAGGCAAAATTCGCTTTGATGTAAGGCATCCTCGTTACAATTTGCACACAAAACTTATAACATTAACTTTTCCTGAACAATGGCATGCTAGAGACAGCAAAAAGCTCTACGGCATCGATCAACCCGTTTGAGGTTGCTTTGAAACAGCTTGACGAAGCGGCAAAGCTGATAAAACTAGACAAGGGTTTACACCAAGTTTTAGCAAACCCAAAGCGCGTTCTTACGGTTTCGTTGCCAGTCAAAATGGACAACGGCGAGATCCGCGTTTTCACAGGATTTCGCTCGCAGCATAACGACGCCCGCGGCCCTTACAAGGGCGGTATACGCTATCACCCGCAGGTCACGATCGACGAGGTCAAGGCCCTTTCAATGTGGATGACATGGAAATGCGCAGTGGCAGACATTCCCTATGGAGGAGGAAAGGGTGGCGTCATCTGCAACCCGAAGGAGATGTCAGTTGGCGAGCTCGAGCGAATGACAAGGCGCTACGCTTACGCAATAGCTGACATCATTGGCCCGCACACCGACATTCCCGCGCCAGACGTCTACACCGGGGGCAAGGAAATGGCGTGGATAATGGACACCTATTCTGCTCTCAAGGGCAATTTTGTCCAGCCAGAAGTCATCACGGGCAAGCCGATTGCAATTGGAGGCTCCCTTGGCAGGAACGAAGCTACAGGACGCGGCCTTGCGTTCACGGTAAGGGAAGCGGCAAAGAAATTAAAGCTAAACATGAAGGCTGCGACCGTCGCAGTGCAGGGATTTGGCAACGCCGGCCAATTTGCATCGCAATTAGTAGAAGAGCAGGGCGCTACAGTTATCGCAGCGTCTGATTCGAGGGGCGGCATCTACAACAAGAGCGGCATGCAAGTCGTTGCGCTACGCAGACACAAGGATAAGACCGGCTCAGTGGTCGGATTTCCTGGCGCCAAGTCGATAAGCAATGAAGAGCTGTTGGAAACAGAGTGCACGATACTGATACCGGCCGCTCTTGAAAATCAGATAACCGGCAAGAACGCGGGCAAGGTGAAGGCAAAACTTGTTGCAGAAGCAGCCAACGGCCCTACAACCCCAGAAGCAGATGACATACTCTACAAAAACAAAATTCTGAATATTCCTGATATTCTTGCAAACGGAGGTGGAGTTACCGTATCGTACTTTGAGTGGCTGCAGAACCTGCGCAGGGAGTATTGGACAGAGGCTGAGGTCAACGAAAGGCTTGATAGGAACATTACGAAATCATTCTTGGACACCTTCGCAACATCTGAAAAGTACGGCGTCAACTTGCGCAAGGCAAGTACCGTTCTTGCAGTAAACAGGGTAGTCGAAGCAGTGCAGCTAAGAGGACTCTGGCCTTAATACGGTCCTCTTTTTTTCATTTTTCTAAAGCTATTGACAGAACGCAGTTTTCTTAACATAATGTTATCGGCAAAACGGTGGCTATCAAAGCCATCTTTACAGTATGCTGTTAACAAATTACTTTGATTGATTTTTGGCATGAAGCACCCGCTAGGTTAATGAGAATTGAAAAGAAGAAAAGGTTTACTCAGTGCTGAACGAATGTCCACACGAGCAGCTCTTTGTGACGTTGGGGTTGTTGATCTTGAAGCCGGAACCCATCAAGCTCTCGATGTAATCAATGTTAGCTCCCCTTAGGTATCTCTGGCTGTAGCTATCGAGCACCACCCTTACTCCATTTTGCTCAATGATCTTGTCGTCCTCGTCTGGCTTTTCCTCAAACCCCATTCCGTAGGACAATCCTGCGCATCCTCCGCCCGAGACATATACTCTCAAGTAAAGGCCAGAGTTGCCCTCCTGCTTCATGAACTCCGCAACCTTCTCGGCTGCCTTGGAGGTTATTGTTACTGGTTGCTCTTGAACGCTTTCCATACGGGATAAGTTGGCGGTTTTAATATAATAAACTTTTGCCTCTTTCTACCTCTGGGCTTCGGGGGTAGCTTCCGCCTTTGGCTGTTCCTTCTTTTGCTCCGCAGGGGCAGTGTAGTTCTCCACGAACCTGACGGCCCTGACGGAGGGCAGGAATTTGAAAACGTCGTTTGCAATCGCTCGCTTGATCACCTGCAGTCCTTCCGCAAGAAATGATTCTTCTGGAAGCTCGATTTCCAAGGTTGGCGCCACCAGAGTGATCTTGACCTTGCTGTCTTCAAGGCCCGTCCTCCTTTTTATGACAGCACTCGCCTTTTCGCTGTCATTTTCCAGCTTTTTCATCACATTGACATCATATAGCAATGTCCTGCCGGCAAACCTGTGGTTAAAGTCGATCTGGATCCTGCCAGAGCCTACATAACGAATGATGCCCGTTCTGTTGTCAACTTCAATGACGTCTCCAACTCCAACTTCGTCGGCCTTGTCGCCGAGTTTGCGTTGCGGGATCATTCTTACCTTGCTCGGGTCGCGTTCGCCAAAGCCCTTGTCTGGCGTGACTTCAACGGTGAGCTTGTCACCCACGCTTGCCTTTGCAAGCGCATCGTCAAGCCCTTTCAGCACCCAGCTTTCGCCCACCGAAACGAGCCGCGGCTCGTACTTGTGCGAAGGGTCGTAAAGCTCAGCCGTCTTTTTCGCGTCTTCCTCGCGAGTAGTCTCGAAAATTTCGTTAGTATCTTTAACTCTAGCAGTATAATCCACTAACACGAGAGAACCCTTTTCGAAAGGCATAGAAATCGGCTTCTGTTTTACCTTATATTAAGTTTCACAGAAATTGAAAAAGTGTGGAGACTATCAGTCGAGCGCTTTTAGCCTGTCCATAGCTATTGATGTAGCCTCTGGGTTGGTCTTGATCCCAAGCATGTTCATCGCGGAGGCTATCGATGATATCGTCCTCATTACGTGGTAGCGGCCAACCTCGCCCAACGAGCCTATTCTGAACACCTTGCCTTTCAGGTCTCCAAAGCCGCCTGCTATCAATACCTTGAACTCGCTTGATAGTAGCCCACGGAATTTCTTGTCGTCCATTCCTTGAAGATAGTTAATTGCGATGATCATGTTGCTTCTTGCGTCAGGCTTTGCAAACGGCGTCAGACCTAGGGAGCTAAGGCCTGCGTAGAATGCTTCCGCGCATACCCTGTGGCGCCGTATCCTGTTCTCCATGCCTTCTTCAAGCACCATATCGAGCGCCTCCCTGAATGCGTAGTAGAGCGGCAGGGCAGGCGTGAAAGGCGTCTCAAAGTGTTCCTCATAATACTTGAAGTAGCGCTTCAAATTGAGGTATTGAGTTGGAGGCGGGTTTTCCTGCATGTACTTCTTGGCGCGCTTGCTAACCGATAACGGCGAAACTCCCGGCGGCGCTGCGAGTGCCTTTTGCGATGCCGTGACACAGATGTCAACATTCCACTTGTCGACTGGTAGCTCGTCGCCGCCAAGTATCGAAACGGCATCAGCAATGAAATAGGCGCCCTTCCTTGACGCGAGCTGTCCCAGCTTGTCCATGTAACGGATAGTCGTGCCGGTAGACGTTTCGTTGTAGACAGCATAAAGCGCCTTGATGTCCTTATGGTTTTCAAACGCTTCTTCAAACTTGTCATAAGGAGGGTTTTCACCTGGCGGCGCGCTTATCCGGATAGCCTGGCCGCCCCAGCTGTCAATCAAATCCGCAAGCCTTGTACTGAACTCGCCATTCACCGGAATCACGGCCTTATCACCTTTCTTGATAAGGTTGACGACCGATGCTTCGACAGCGCCGGTGCCTGAAGTGCTAAGCAGCACAATGTCGTTTGAAGTCTGGAAGACTTTCTGTGTCTTTTCAACTATCGACTTGTATAACGTCCGGAAATCATCGCTCCTGTGGTTTATCACAGGCGCAAGCATTGCGTTCATGACCCTGTTTGGCACATTGGTCGGACCGGGGAGCATTACGAGATATTCCATGATAATCTCGAATGAAACGGACGAGCCAGCCATATTTAAATTAATTTACAATACTGGAACGTGGAACATGCAATGTTTTATAAAACTGGCAACTGGAGATGTGTTGTGTCAATGGAGCGTCGCTCCACTATTCTGCAGCATGCGAGGCAAGCGGGCTGCAGCGCTGTTGCAGCATTCGAGCCAGAGAACGTGTTCTATCTTACCGGTTTTTGGGGCGAAGCTATTGCAGTGTGCACAGAAAACGGCACGAGGTTGATTGCGCCCAAGCTGGAATATGTAAGGGCAGAAAAATCCTCGTTCGACTGCGAAGTCATTCCAGCAGAGAGGGGGAGCGAACTCATTTCCACTTTTGTGTCACAGATAAAGGGCAACAAGGCGTGCACCGACTGCAGCGACTATTCGACAGTAGAGTCGGTCCGCAAGCAGGGCGGAGATATTTCAGTCAACACCGAGCCGTTCTTTCAGACCCGGAGGATAAAAGACGAGGTTGAGATCAGGGTCATCGCAAAGGCGTCAAGGATTCTGGACAGGCTGTACGAAATATGCGAAGATGAAATCAAGGCAGGATTATCAGAGCGCGACTTGCAGGCAAAACTGATCTACGAAGGGATGAGGATGAACGCGAACCCACCTTCGTACAAGTCTACTCTCAACCCTCTTATCATCGCAGGCGGGCCGAATGGAGCGCTCCCTCATGCAGAGGTGACCAGCAGAAAGTTTCGAAAGGGCGACATGATAGTAGTGGACCTTACACTCAGACACTGCGGCTATATCGCTGACGCCACCAGGACGTTTGCCCTCGGCTCGGCAACGGTAGAGATGAAAAAGGTGTATGCCATAGTGCAGGAGTCGCAAAAGGCCGGCCTTGATGCTGCAAAGGCAGGGACGACGTGCGGCCAAGTCGACGCGGCATGCAGGAACCTGATAGCAGACCGCGGCTACGAAAAACTGTTCATACATTCCACCGGACACGGAATAGGCCTCGACGTGCACGAGCCTCCTTGGCTTCGCATGAAAAATGCCGAAGTGCTCCAGCCCAACACAGCGGTGACAGTTGAGCCGGGAATATATCTTGAAAACAAGTTTGGAGTCAGGATAGAGGACAGC
>DAOL01000005.1 GCA_002501845.1 Nitrososphaera sp. UBA217 | reverse complement strand
CCTTCGTCCTGCACGAGGCCGGGGCCTTCGTCCGCCTCAAAGGGATAGTTCACAGTCTGCATCAGTGTGGTATTGAACCCGTGCCAGCCGCCTATCGCCTTTGCGATGACACGCCTGCCAGTCTTTGCGCGGGCAAGCCTCACAGCGTACATCGTGGCTTCAGAGCCCGTGCTGCTAAAGCGCATCATCTCTGCAGCCGGCATCAATTTCTGGACGGTCTCGGCAAGCTCGACGCTCACGTCGTTGACTGTGCCATACAATGTGCCGTTTCGAACCTGCGAGGCCAGCGCGTTTGCAACGGGCTTTGGCGAGTGTCCTAGGATCAGTGCCCAGTGGCCCATCCAGTAGTCTGTGTATTCATTGCCGTCAACATCGCGCAGCTGCTTGCCCTTGGCAGCATTTACAAAGAACGGATAAGGCTCGAAATAGCGGATGTTGTGACTGATGCCGCCGGGGAAAACCTTGGTGGAGCGTGAATAAAAGCGCTTGGACTTGGTCGTTTTGCGTTCGTAGTTTTTCACGTAGTCACGCATGAACGTACCTGCCTGAACGCTGATTCCTCTATAATCCTTTGTTTTCCGGCCGCACGTTTATTTATCAGTTGCACAATGACGACATTTACTCAATGAACTGCCTAGAGTGTTTCCACCCGCACCAAGCCCACGAATTCAACAAGGGCGGGGCGAATTCGCTGCTACGTGTCGGCCGGTGTTTGATACCGGGATGTGAATGCGCGCAGTATGTGGACAAAATAGAAAAGATAGACGAGGATCTGCTCTGATTACTTGTCCCTCAGCGACGGCGGGATCTCCGCTTGTTGTTCAGTTATGCGAGGTAAGGGCTTCAAGCCGTACTGCTCTCTCAGATCTTCCTGTTGGTTCCTCAACACNNTAGAAAAAAAGCTTTTTAAAAAGATTCGCATTGTCTGAAAAGTGCATGAAAATATTCCTGCTATTCATGACAGCTCTTTTCCCCAATTACTTCTAGGCTCCCAGCTAACTCTGCTTCGTTTTGCAGCAAAGTAAAATAACGCAGGCGTGGCTAGTCTTGAATCATGATAGAGGACAAGCTTGCTTCACTTGGCATAACGCTCCCGTTCCCTCCGGCTCCGGCCGGGTCGTACGTACCTATAGTCATATCCCACAACCTTGCATTTGTTGCCGGTCAGATCCCGACAGAAGACGGGCAGGTAAGGTTCAAGGGTAAGGTTGGCAGGGACGTGTCGATAGAGGCAGGTCAGCAAGCGGCGCGCCTCTGCACAATAAACGCTCTCGCACAGCTAAAGTCTGCCCTTGGCAGCCTCGACAAGGTAAGACGCATAATCAAGGTCACGGGCTTTGTCAGCTGCGATCCGTCATTTGCAGACCAGCCTAGGGTAATCAATGGCGCATCCGACCTGCTCGTGCAGGTCTTTGGCGAGAACGGCAAGCACGCAAGGGCTGCGGTGGGGGTCAGCAGTCTGCCTCTTGACAGCGCGGTAGAAGTTGAATTCATAGTGGAGGTTTGACTGCAAGCCGTGTCAATTAACTGGTGAAAAAAAGTTAGCCTATTCTGGTGTCAAGGGCCTTGATGAATTCTTCCAGCCTGTCCTTTGGGATCACCGCGCCGCAGGCCCTTTCGTGGCCGCCTCCGCTTCCTCCAAGCTCCGACGCTATTTCATTTGTTAGGCGGCCCAGATGTACCTTGCAATCCGAAGAGCCACGTATTGAAACAACATACGACTTGATGTCATTCTTGAACTTGTAGACCATTGCAGCGGGCTTGCCGGAAGAGCCGAGCACAAAGTTGACCACCATGTTTGACGAAAGCTCGATGGTGCTCGGTGCGTGCGCAATGTTGTCTAGTTTGACAATTGATTCCTGTATAGACTCGATCGCGTTTGCCACCTTTCTGGCGTATTTTTCGGCAATCTCAAAGCCCCCTCTGATGTCGTGCGGGTATTTCATCTTGGCAAGGGTATCGACTATTTTCACCAAAAAGTCATCGTCGCGCTGGCTGGCAGAAACCATGTACGACAGCGCGGTCGATTCCAGCATCAGAAATTGCCTGTCAAATCTGGGGACTATGCCGGATGCAACTGGCCTAGTTTCCATGTAGTCGGTGAGCGCGCCCATTGCGGCAANNCAACTTTTTCAAGCTTGGTCATAAGGTTGGCATAGTCGACAAGGATTACCTTGGACACGTCAAACGCTGCTTTGATCAGCGTCGCTGAGCAAATGCCGTCCGTATCCTCCTTGTGAGATATGCAAATAGACATTGACTTAATGTGGGATTTTGATACCCAGATTTAATGGTTCGTTAATCAAAATAATGACGCTGATTTTCGTACAAAGGATCACAGTTTTTCTTTACGGTTGTTCTTTACGTATTTCCGGAGCCGCAAGTTCGAAATGGTGCGCTTGCTGCCACCATACCAGTGGCTAACCACCAATTAAGGTGGCGCAAACAATCCAAGTTCTAGTGCGTTGGGCTATTGGGAATGGCAGGCTGAACACCTCGCCGAAGCTTGGTGCTTACACCTCCATCCCATCAACGCCATCTTCTATGGCCGCCCTTCTCCTTGCGGAAGGCTGTCTTTTCTCGGGAAAGGCTTCGTCCTTAGATGCTTTCAGGACTTATCCTAAGCAGCTTAGCTGCTCAGCGTGCCCTGTCGGACAGCTGATAAACCAGAGGCTGCGCTGCCCTGTTCCTCTCGTACTAGGGGCAACTTCCCCTCAGACAACCGCGCCCCTGTCAGGCAGAGACCGACCTGTCTCACGACGGTCTAAACCCAGCTCACGTTCCCCTTTAATGGGCGAGCAGCCCCACCCTTGGCTCCTGCTGCAGAACCAGGATGGGAAGAGCCGACATCGAGGTACCAAACCGCGGGGTCGATGGGAGCTCTCGCCCGCGACGAGCCTGTTATCCCTAGGGTAACTTTTCTGTCACCACCAGCCCCCAATAGTGGGGACATGATGGATCGCTAAGCCCGGATTTCTCCTCTGTATTCCGTATCATTGGGAACACAGTCAGACTGGCTTTTGGCTTTGCCCTCACCGGCGGAGTTCTGTCCCGCCTGAGCCAATCTTTGGGCCCCCTCGATACTTTTTCAAGGGGGTGCCGCCCCAGCCGAACTGCCCACCTGCCGTTGTCCCCGTGAGAACGGGTTAGCGATACGGTAACGAATGGCTGGTGTTACAACGGCGCCTCCACCTGCCCCGGAGGGCAGGCTTCGAAGGCTCCCAGCTACGCTCTGCATCCGCAACCATACCGCAGCAACAGGCTGCAGTAAAGCTCCACAGGGTCTTCTCTCCCCGACAGAGGTTTGTGGACTGTTCGTCCACATTATGTGGCTTCACCGGGCTGCAGGCGGGGACAGCGGGGCCCTCGTTGTTCCATTCATGCACGTCGGAACTTACCCGACAAGGCATTTGGCTNNGCGATTTCTGGCGTATAGTCTCTGAGGATTCTAGAAAGCGCGGTTTCACTTTTCGGTTCATTGCCCAGCAAAGATTGGCAATCTTTGTCAGGCCTGCGACAGTTAGATGTTCCCTTTGTTCCATCAGTTCCAAGATCTGCTCAAATATTTCTAGGTCTTTTTCCTTCTTTGTTTTCAGCGGATATCGCTTAAAGAAAGAAACGATCTCCTTAAGCTCGCTCAGCTTTCTTATTCTTAGTTCCTTCCTACTACCGTGGTTTACAACAACCTTCCCGGCGTTGAAGAATCTTTGCAATTCTTCGAGCACCGATTGATCGCGTTCATGTTGAACCACGCGAAATTCAGGAAGTACTTGCCAGCCAATGGACATTTCTCGAACTTTATTTATGGAAACATGGAAGCATCCTTCTCCGTCTACGAACCCAGTGACCCACTGCGCATCTAGTCTTTCCTGCTGATCATCTGCAGTCATGGCATTGTCAGATTATCCAAAGCTCCTTTTAAGCTTGGACAAGCTAGCCTGACATTCACA
>DAOL01000021.1:3041-3442 GCA_002501845.1 Nitrososphaera sp. UBA217 | reverse complement strand
TGCTCTAAGGATGCGTCTGTCAATTATGGAGCGCTTTCGCTCGCCCTAATGCAAGACATTCAGTCATTTGGCTGTAAATTATTATTGGGCCATAAGGCTGAGCGGATATCGTACAGCCAAGGCGACTATACGATAACCACAAATCAAGGCACAGAGGTCAATGCCGATTATCTTGTCAATGCAGCAGGTGGCAACTCGATGGACATCGCTCACATGATTGGGATAGCAGAAACCTACACTGATCTGCACTTTAGAGGGGAATACTGGCAGGCGCCTCTCCAATACCACGACATAACAAAATTATCAATCTATTCAGTGCCAAAGCACTCTGAATATCCATTCCTCGACCCGCACTGGATAGTGAGGGCCGATGGTCGGCGAGAGGTGGGTCCAAATGCAGT
>DAOL01000021.1:0-3004 GCA_002501845.1 Nitrososphaera sp. UBA217 | reverse complement strand
TACTAAACTACAACTCGCCTGGAGCAACGGGCGCGCTGCCTATGGCGGCCAAAATTGCAGACAAGATGATGGAAGGGGGATTGCTGCAAGCAGCAAGCAAACATAGATCGCTCTGGGATGCTACCACAATTGCCGAGAAGATGAAAACCCAATCAGCAGCAGTTTTTTAAAGTACCTCAATACAGGATAGAGTAGCTTGCTCAATCAAGTTTTCATTGATGCTCTTAAGAACAGAGATGCAAAGATATCAAAGGTAGAGGACTCAAACTTTTCTACAATTTTGTCCGAAGCATCATCTCGCTGGGTTCCTTACGATCCATCGCCGGAAAAGTGCGAATCGGCAGGAGTGGACAGCAGTTGGAACAAGCGCGCTTTCCAAGGATTGTATCTTTATGCCGTCGATGCCGTCGCAGTCACGAGCGCCAACAAAATCTTGGCTGCAGAGTGGGACCACGACATTGCCGGCTCGGCGAGGTCAGATTTCCTCGAGTTAAGGGCTATGTCGATGGAGGCATCAGTTGCGCGAAAAGCAGCTGGCAAGACTGACATTGTCTGCATCGACGGCTCGCTTCTTTCAAGGCTCATAAAAGAGACACCTGAAGCAGCTTCTGAAATGGTGAAAAAATGTGGCAGCTGCATCTTTATCTCGAAGAGCTCTGAGAGCAGGCTGCAGTTCGGGTCCATGGGGTCAAGGGCTGGTGACATTTACTACTACGGCCACGCCGGCAAGGGTGCCGGNNATCAGGATTGAAATCTTGGGCGTAGCAAGCAAGCAGGAAATAACAAAGATCCTGAACAAACTGCGTTACCACAGCGTCGCTGGCTACCCACACTGTTTGAAATTGGCACACAACATCTGCAAAATAAGCAATGAAGACATAGATAGGCTTGCAAGTATGTTCAGCTTGCAGCATGAACAAGGGGCAAGGGATGCTCTGAATGAGTAGAGAGCTGGGCATCCTCATCGGGGTGGCAAAGCCGGACCAGGTGACATTTGAGTCAAAAAGGCCGGTCAGCATAGGCGAGTACGTTATCCTGAATTATGGCAAAGGAAAGGTTCTTGGACTTGTTGAAAGGTCCTCTATCAGCAGCGACGCACTGGGGAATAGCATCCGCAATTATGAGGAGGCGTTTGAGAGCAAGCAGGTTGCGGCTGAGAATCTCCGTGATAAGAGCTACAAAGGCCAAGTGCGGATCCTAGGATACCTTGATGAATTGAAAAAATGCAAGGCGATACTCCCTGCGTTGCCACCAGAGCCGGGGAGCGAAGTATATGAAGCATCAGCAGAAGACCTGAACACAATATTTGCGCCCACAGGCCAGCAATGGATAAGGATCGGCACGCTTCTCCGTAACACCACAGTTGACGCTCGTGTTAATGTCGACAAAGTAGTTTCGCGGCATCTTGCAGTGCTTGCAATGACTGGCATGGGCAAGAGTAATCTTGTGTCGCTTCTGGCAAAAGAGATCGCAAGGATAAGCGGCACCATGGTGGTCTTTGACTATCATGACGATTATTCAACTCTGGACCTGGGAAGTAACAACAGCAACCTGATGGACGCAAGGATAAATCCCCGGCTCCTCTCGGCAGACAAACTTGCCGAGGTTATCGAGATCCAGGAAAATGCATCAAACCAGATGCACGTGCTGCGATTGGCTTTCACGGAGGAGGTAAAGCAACGCAAGGGCGACGACTTTTGGGACGCGCTCATTAACGCCTCGGCAGCGGTTGGAACCGACAAGTCGTACCGTGAGGCGGCAGCAAAGGTGGTGGACAAGATAGACGACGCAAGGCGCAANNCCGGCTCGGTTCCCTGCTCCCGTTCTGGTTGTGATAGAAGAAGCGCATGTCTTTATACCAAAGGAAGAGGAAACGGACACGAAATATTTTGCTTCCAAAGTTGCACGCGAAGGACGCAAATTCGGCCTTGGCCTTGTAATAGTGTCACAACGGCCCCGGGGGATAGACGCCAACATCTTGAGCCAGATGGGCTCGCTTGCAGTAATGCGCATGATCCAGCAGGATGATCAGGCACATGTTTCGGCGGCAAGCGAAGCGCTCAGCAGGGACCTGATCGATCAATTGACGTCGCTCAATCCTGGCGAAGCGATATTTGCCGGCCAGTGGGTCAACCTGCCTACGTTTGTAAAGGTGGACGAAGTCAGGGAGCGCAAGATAGGCGGTGACCAGAAAGCGGTGGAAGAGTGGAACCGCCTGATAGCAATGAGACAAGCGGCAAAGGAATCGTCTGATTCGTATGTTCCATCAGGCTACATTCAGGACTAGCAGCTGAGGATTCAAAGCATGCTAATCTCACACATCTCCGACCTTCACCTTGGATATGCGCAGTTTGGGCTGGAAGAGCGGGAAGAGGATGTTTATCAGGTTTTTCACGAAGCAATAGACACATCAATAAAAGAGGGAGTCAGATTGGTGATCCTTGCCGGCGACCTATTCCACAACCCCCGCCCATTCGGCAAGGCAATAATCACCCTTGGCAACGCGCTTAAAAAACTGAAAGAAAAGCAAATCCCCGCGGTGTTTGTGCTGGGTGAGCACGACATCAGCAGACTTCGCGATGTGCCTTTTGTCCACATTTACAGCAACCTGGGGCTTGCAAAAAAACTCAGACACGACGAGCCTTTCATTGTTGACGATTGCGCCATATTTGGGGCAGACAAGGAGCGACGGAGCAACATCGATTCTCTGATTGAAAAGCTGCGCCATGCAGAGCAGGTTGCAAAGCAACATAGCGGCAAAAAACTGCTCGTGCTCCACCAGGGTCTGACTGACTTTAACAAGTTTGCCGGTGAAATGAATTCTACAGACTTGCCAGCNNGATAAACTACATTGACATTGCAAGTGAGGTAGGCAGGATAATCGAGATGGTAAAAGGCTACAGCAAGAAGCCAATTGCAAGGGTCGAAGTCGCCGGTAGCAGTATCGACTCAAAGGTAATAGCCGAGCACTTGAAGAGGTTAAATGACTGCTGCCTTCACTATG
>DAOL01000073.1:6646-7466 GCA_002501845.1 Nitrososphaera sp. UBA217 | reverse complement strand
TAGAAATGATCTCTGCTTCCACGACATAACAAATGCCGCGGTCGCCAATCCTATTGCGGCCAGGCTAAGCACTGGCGTAGGTCCCACCTTGAGTACCACCGCCACATTTCCTATCGCATTAATCACGACCAAGGCTAGTGTTGCTGCGGCCAGCCCCACCGCCAATACGTATCTAAACTTTGCCATGGCGCACATTAGACTCGACATATTTTAACGATTGTTGACCCATGACACGTAACTTAGTTACCTCCTCAGCTTCGCGCGCAACCTTTAGCGACCTATAATAGGAATCTGGTGCAAACTTCTGGCGTGCAAAAGCTGTAAGAATCGCTGAAAATGAAATTTAGAGGATGTTCCGGTCTTTCAGGAGCTCGGCAAGCAAAACGGCGCCTTTTGCAGATCCCATCTTTTCATTGTGCGACAGGAGCACGTACTTTATTCCGTTGTCAAACGCCGTGTCCTTACGGAGCCTACCCACAACTGTAGTCATGCCGTCGTTCAGTTCTCTATCAATCCTTGGCTGTGGCCTTGTTGGGTCGTCGTGCACCACAATGTAATCTTTAGGAGCGGTAGGCAATCCTTTAATTGAAACGTTCTTTGAGAATTTCAGCATCTCATTCTTGACCTCCTCTGCCTCTGCTGTCTCCTCCGTTTCCACGAACACGGACTCGGTGTGGCCGTCTAGCACAGGGACCCTTGTGCAGGTGCAGCTAACCTTGAGCGACGCCGGCGCGATAGAGCCATTGTTCATGCCGCCCAGGATCTTCTTTGTTTCAACTTGCACCTTTTCCTCTTCCTTTGGGATGTAAGGAATAACGTT
>DAOL01000073.1:1121-6405 GCA_002501845.1 Nitrososphaera sp. UBA217 | reverse complement strand
CCCACCGCACCCGTGGCCCCAATGACTGCTACCTTGAGCATATGGAGGCGAAATTGTGAATGGAACTAATAATCGTTAGCCTCTACAAACATTCTAAATATAGCTCTTGCCAAAGTGCTGATGGGATGGGGCAAGAGGTTGTTAGTAAGGGGATGAGCGCCTGTTCTCATGGTGGCGTTTATTCAGTCAACCCGAATCTCGTCAAGGTTGATTGCAGCTCCAGCATCAACCCGCTTGGGACGCCCAAAAGAGCGATAGCTGCTGTAAAAAAGAACGTCGCGTCTCTTGCACCGATGTACCCTGACCCCGAATGCAGGGAATTGAAGAAAAGGCTGTCCCACTACCTGCGCGTTGACCCGCAATGGATAAACGTGGGAAACGGCGCGATCGAGATCATTTACTGGTTTGCACAGGCATTTGCAAAGAACCGGGTGGTGATCCCGGCGCCTACATTTTGCGAGTACGAGCTTGCATCACACAAGGCAGGAGCAAAAGTGACACTTGTTGCGCTTAATGCTTTTGAGATTGACGCTGATCAAATAATTGAAAAGGCAAGGGGAGCCGACGCGGTCTTCCTCTGCAACCCAAACAACCCCACAGGCATGATTGCCACAAGAGAAATAAGAAAGATTATTGAAAGCGTTGGAAGCTCGACAAAAATCCTGCTTGACGAATGCTTTATCGAGCTTACAGACGAGCCTAACACCAACAGTATGATGAGCATGATTGAAAAGTTTGAGAATCTAGTGATCCTTCGGTCGCTCACAAAGTCGTTTGGGCTTGCCGGCCTGAGGGTGGGCTACAGCGTTTGCACTCCTTCTCTCCTAGATAAGCTGTCCATCAATAAAATCCCTTGGAATGTTAACGGCCTTGCGCAAACTGCGGGGATTGCCGCGCTTGCAGACAAAAAGCATCTACCGAAAGCTAGAGCAATTGTCAAAAAAGAACGCAAGTTTTTGTATGACAATATTAGAAGACTAAAGAAGTTTAGCCCGATTATGTCGAGCGCGAACTATTTCCTTGTTGACTTGCACGGCAGAAATTCCACCCAGTTTAGGGATACGCTACTCAAAAAGAGGGGAATGCTTGTCAGAGACTGCAGCACGTTCACAGGGATGGGAACTCGATACGTCAGGGTGGCAGTCAAGACACATAGGGAAAACTTGCAATTGCTAAAAGCGCTGGAGGCGTTTGACCGTGGCTAGAAAAGCCAAGCTCATAATGGTCCAGGGCACTTCGTCTGGCGCCGGCAAGAGCACTATAGCGATTGGGCTGTGTAGGCTGCTTTCTGACAAGGGTTACAAGGTGGCGCCCTTCAAGGCTCAGAACATGTCGTCCAACTTTTTTGCCACATCTGGGGGCGCCAAGATGGCGCAAGTTCAGGCGATTCAAGCGGTAGCTGCAAGGAAAGAGCCTGACCCAAAGATGAACCCGATCCTACTAAAGCCGATTGGGGAATATAGGAGCATGGTGTTCTTGAATGGCCGGTTCTACTCCGAGATGCATGCAAAGGAATACTATGAGAAATTTGTCCTGCAGCAGGGCTTTGTGACCGCACTAAAGGCACTTGACACCTTGAGGAACGAAAACGACATAGTCGTCATTGAAGGCGCGGGGTCGCCTTCAGAAATTAATATTGCAAAATACGACATCGCCAACATGCTACTTGCAAAAAAGGTCGGCGCACCAGTGATAATAGTCGCAGACATCGAGCGAGGGGGGTGCTTTGCAAGCATTGTCGGCACAATGCAGCTGTTGAAGCCGGCTCACAGAAGCCTGGTCAAAGGGTTTTTGATAAACAAGTTCAGAGGCGACATAACGCTCCTTGCACCGGCGGTCAAAGAGGTACAAAAGATTACGAAAAAGAGAATCCTAGGAATCATCCCCAAAATAGAGTTTAGCCTGCCCGAAGAAGACTCGCTTGTCGGCGGCATTGCCAAAAAAGCAGATATCCCGCAAGAGTCGTGGAATTGGCAGATAGACCTCGTTGCAAAGGCAATAAAAGAGAGCATCGACATCGAAAAACTAATGGAGGTTGCGGGGCTGTAAATGCTTGGTCTCATTGCAGCACTTGCCGCCGGCATTTACGTTGACTGGCTGTTGGGCGACCCGCCTAACAAGTACCACCCGGTAGCGTGGCTTGGCCGGCTCATTGACTATTGCGTGCCCCGGCTCAAAGGGGGAGCAGAAAAAGCTAAGGGAGCCATATTTGCTGTTTCACTTGTCCTTGCAATAGCGTTGGCAGTTCATTTCCTGGTATTTGCAAGCATGTATCTTGCTGGGATTATTGCACTGGCTCTTACGTCTGCCATAATGCTAAAAATTACGGTTGCAGTTAGAAGCATGGAAAGGCATGCCAAGGCAATCATGTCCTGCCTGGAAGCTGGCGATCTGGCAAGAGCCCGGCAGAACCTGTCCATGATAGTAAGAAGGAGTACCACCGATCTTGACGAACAGCACATCCTGTCGGCGACCATTGAATGCATAAGCGAAAGCACCGTTGACGGGATCACGGGGCCAATTTTCTATTATTCTCTCTTTGGACCGGCTGGCGCTTTTGCCTACAGAGCCATAAACACACTTGACTCTATGGTTGGCTACAAGGACGACTACTTCAGGGACATAGGCTGGATGTCTGCAAGGCTCGACACTGCTGCAAACTATTTGCCTGCAAGGATAACTGCGTTCTTGATGGTCACATCCGCCAAGATACTGGGCGCAGACTGGAAGAAATCGCTAAGCATGCTGCAGCGTGACCATGCAAAGACATTCAGCTCCAACGCGGGCTACCCTATGGCCACAATGGCCGGCGCACTGCGCGTCCGGCTGGAAAAGATAGGCCACTATGCCCTTGGCGACCCGCAGGAGCCTACCTCGATTGAGAAGTGCAAGGCTGCAATCTCGATGATGAAGCTNNGGCTGGTGGAGGCTTTTCCTTGGCATCCCTTAGCCCGATCCAGTCTGTCCTTGCATTTCTGACAATACTGCCGTCGGGCAAGCAGAGCCACGACATCCACTACGTCGCTAGGAACATGTACCTGTTCCCAGTCGCCGGCCTTGTAATAGGCGCCATCATTGGTGCTATGGCGTTTGGTGTCTCTTTCTTCCTTCACCCGCTGATTGTTGGGTTGTTGGTCACCGGCTCCCTCGTGATCATTACCGGCGTCCACCACACTGACGCGCTGGCTGATTTTGCAGACGGACTCATGGTAAAAGGTGGCAAGGAAGCCAAGCGCAAGGTGATGCTCGACCCTGCAGTCGGCTCAGCAGGAGTTGCCGCGCTCGTCTTGTACTTTGCCGGGATGATTATCGTGTTCTATACAGGCTTTGTGCCCAGCCTCACGATTCTCACCAGCATCATAATAGCCGAGGTGATCGCCAAGTATACCATGGTCCTGCTTGCAAACAGAGGATTGTCAGCATGGGAGGGCTTTAGCTCGCCCTTTACAGCCGCAATGAAGGATAAACGTAAGATAGCGGCGGCAACGGGCATTATGATTGCAGTGGTGTGGTTCGCTGGCAGCTATGCAGGCCTGATCGCGCTGGGAGTTTCGCTTGCAATTGCCTGGCTCATGAAGTATGTCTCTTTCAAGAGCTTCGGCGGCATATCAGGCGATGTGCTTGGAGCATCGAATGAAGTGACTCGGCTGTCTTCGCTCATCGTGATGTCGTCATTGCCTTCGCTGCGGTTGGTGATGACGGTTTCTTGATAGCTGTGATAATGTGCGGCGGCACGGCAAGCAGAATGCAAGCGGGAGTGGAAAAGCCGCTTATGAAAGTGAGTGGCGTTGCAATGATCGAGCATGTGATTTCGGCGCTTGCCGGCTCGAATAAGTTTGGCCGTATAGTTGCCGCTGTGTCGCCCAACACACCGAGGACCAAAGAATTCCTGAAATCAAAAGGCATTGAGATTATTGACACAGCCGGTGAGGACTACCCCCATGACCTCTCGGAGCTACTCCGAAAATTGAGGCCCGAAAAGGTCCTGGTGGTTCCGGCAGATGTTCCGCTATTGGACGCGCAGGTCATCAGCGATATCATCGGTGCCGTCAGCAGCAAGCGAGAGCCGGCCGTTTCAATAGTACTTGAAAAAGAGTTTGTGGAAAATATTGGCGCAAAGCCAAGCGTCGTGTTTGGCCGGTACTGCCATTCCGGAATCACTGTTTTTGATACTGCCAGGGCTGCAGGTGAAACAGTGCAAGAACGCTATGTAGTGACGAACAGAATGGAAATTGCGTTGAACGTAAATACAAAAGAAGAGCTGGAGTTGGCAGAAAAATTATTGGTCCAGCGCGCCTAGGGTCTTGCCTTTTATGTTGGCAAGGCTCCCGGACCGCTCGGCCAAGAGTTCGCCGCACGACTTGCAATTGATGTTGGTTGTCGTGTGCGAGAATATTACTGTCTTTTCGCCACATTTTTCACACTGCACTGACAGGAACGCGCTCCTCGGCTTTGGTATCATGATGTTTTGCCGCTTCATGTCATATCTCCAGCTTGCGGATCCTCAGACCTTGCTTCATAGTCTTGTACTGGCAAGTTTTACAGGTATATCGTAATGTCATTTTCTTGGTGGTCTTGGCAGTCCTCTTAAGCTCAGGGAATTTTTGGCCACCGTAGCCCTTCTTGTCCTCGGCGTGCCTGCGAGCGCCCTCTGCCACACGACGGTCCTTGCCCTTTTTGTACAGGGCGACTGCCTGTACGGTGTGGGTCTTGCACCTGGGGCAGAATTTTCGCATCTCCTTCTGCATCTTCATATGGCTACCTAGTTCTTTTATAGGTAATTTAATGTATGTTTACGTCCATCAGATGCGTTTGGCCAGTCTGGCTTCAGTAAATCTAATATACTAAGACTTACAAACCCTCCTATAGCATGTTCGAATCCCTTATACAGCAATCGATCAGCGCTGCTGCCTTTCCCGTATGGATACCACTGACTTTTGGACTGGCAGTGGGACTAGGGTACGTGATTTTCACGACTTTAAGGCGCAAACACTAGTTGGCGCCTAACCTTCTCTTTTTCTACAAAACGGCTTATTAGCTAGCGTTTAGCATGATAGTATATGGGCCTTTTCCACCGCGAGAAGACCGAATGCGATGAATGCCATGCGAGGTTTGGCAATTATGACCATCTTGTAGAGCACGCTAAGGACGCGCACAAGCACCATGTCGTCAAATGCGGCATGTGCGGCAAGCAGTTCCTGCACGAAAAGGACAGACTTCATCATGTGAAAGACGAGAAGGAGAAAAAGGTTGACGCCCGTAGGCACAAGTTTTAAAGAATATC
>DAOL01000073.1:0-1066 GCA_002501845.1 Nitrososphaera sp. UBA217 | reverse complement strand
GGCGAAGGAAGGCATGAGAGGTTCATTATAAACGTCCCTCGGTTCAGGGCGAGATTCAATGAGAAGCGGAAGCAGCTCGGGCCGTAATGAGTCAAAATCTATAAAAGACGCAAGTAGATTTCATTATAATTCTATATAGGTGATATGTGAGAATGGCATCGATTCAAACAACCGCTGGCGGAATGCCAGTCTTGATCCTGAAGGAAGGATCCAAGGAAAGCAAGGGAAAGGAAGCTCAAAGGAACAACTTCACTGCAGCTAAACTGATCGCAGAGATAGTAAAGACAAGCCTGGGCCCAAGGGGCATGGACAAGATGCTTGTTGATTCTCTCGGTGACGTGACAATAACAAACGACGGCGCTACAATCCTGAAGGAAATTGATGTTCAGCACCCGGCGGCAAAGATGATGGTGGAGGTAGCGAAGTCTGTCGACAACGAAGTGGGTGATGGTACCACGACATCAGTTGTTTTTGCAGGCGCACTGCTTGAAAGGGCTGAAGAGCTGATCAATAAGGACGTGCACCCGTCTGTAATAGTAGACGGCTACAATGCAGCTGCCGAGCAGGCGCTGAAGTTGCTGGAAAAGATAGCTGTTAAGGTTGACATCGCAGACAAGGACATGCTACTAAAGATCGCGAGGACCACCATGGATTCAAAATTGGTTTCAGATGACAGTCCGGTTCTTGCCCAGATTGTCGTAGAAGCCACAAAGCTGGTAGCAGAGAAAATTGATAGTGGCCTAACTGTAGACCTTGACAACATCAAGGTGGAAAAGAAGGCAGGCGGCTCCATGCGCGACACAAAGCTGATCAAGGGAATAGTCCTTGACAAGGAAGTAGTACACGCAGGCATGCCCAAGAGAGTAGAGAACGCCAAGATCGCCCTAATCAATTCGGCGCTAGAGATCGAAAAGACGGAAATGAGTGCAGAGATAAGGATATCTGACCCGCAACAGATGCAGATGTTCCTTGATGAAGAGAACAGGATGCTGAAATCGATGGTCGACAAGCTGAAGTCCTCCGGAGCAAACGTTGTGCTCTGTCAGAAAGGCATTGACGACATTGC
>DAOL01000095.1 GCA_002501845.1 Nitrososphaera sp. UBA217 | reverse complement strand
TTGTAGCGCTCATCCATTTCTGAAACATAGATCCGCTCGTCCAATTGGCACCATTGCTCCAGGTTCATGGCTTGACAACTCATTCGATCCAATTTTAAGTTTGACTGTCGAGAGAAGACTATATTTAAGATTTTGTCCAAACGTTTGGATCAAGTGTTATATCGAGTCGCAGCCAATTTTACTCATGTCTAGCGCCTATTATCCGGCTGTCACTGGCGGGATGTCTAGGCGAGACTTTCTAAAGCTCATGGCCGCAGCCGGCGTTGTGATGACGTTTACGCCCTTTGTCGACTGGGGTAAGTTCTTGCAGAACAACAGGACAAGCGTGGCGGAAAAGGTGAAAATTGAGCTAAAAGGGGGCGAGCCGGCTAACATCTATGCCTTCCCGGTAAACCATTCAGAGGTCGTGATATATCCAAGGACTAATGACGCGGTTCTGAATACAGAGGCTTTTCGCACTTGGCAGCTGATAAGACTCCCCTTTGAGCTTGGTGGAGGCAAAAATGATCTTTCAGCATTTCGATTGTACAGCATGGTTTGCTTGCATCTATGGTGTCTTTGGAGGTATGAATCAAAATTAAAAATGATAGCGTGCCCGTGCCATGCGAGTACTTACGATCCTTTAGACGGTAAGGCATACGCGGGNNTGACTCTTACCCATGCAGCATTAGTTGATTACAGGTCTGGCGCAGCCGAAACCCAGCCGCAATTCAAGACAATGCAAGACAGCAAAATCGGGGGTAACCAAATGTTGTATCTTCAGGCGAGAAAACTTGCCGGAGCTGAGCTTTCACTTGGAGATTTTGGTGCCGATAGCCGACGCGGCGTCTGGCGCGGCCTGACCAGGTCAAAGTGGACTGAAATGGGCCTCTGCTGTGGCGTATTTGATTTGCTTGTCAACATGAAGGGAGGTAGGACTAGGACGATGCTCTTGCGATCGCTTCTTGAGCCAAAGAACAAGCTCCAGCTATCCCACGAGTTTGGCATCGACTGGAAGGCAGTCGATGGACACATGACCAGACTCTTGCAGTATGGCTTGGCAGACGAGGTAATGATCGTCGGCACGTGCAGGGTCTATGCAACCACGCGGAAGGGCAAATGTGCACTCGAACTGGCAGATGATTGGCACGAACGTGATAACGTAGAATGCACCTAAAAGAATTTACGGAGCCTAGTGACAATTATCTCATGGCAAGACCATTAGGAATACTTGATGTCATGATTATAGCGGCCCTAATTATCGTGGCTGCAATTGTGATCTATTTCTTGTGGCCGCTTGTAATTGCCATCATAATCATCGGCGCTGCCTACTATATCTACAAGTGGTACGGACACAAGATGTGACAACAAAATAGGAAGACTGCGCGCTTACGCGCCAGCCATGTTGTTGCGGAGTTCGACTCCCTTGTGATCGTCAGCGGCCTCGGCTGCCGCTTTGTGCATTTCAGATAGAGCACAACCCATCTCGGCTTCTGGCTTGCCCCTTCTCATCAGGCCCCTATAGAGTCCTGCTTCGAGGGTCTGGCCGTGGGCCTTCTCCCACTCTTCGACCGGGATACTGAACTTCTTCTGGATTCGGTCGCGGTACCATTCTGGGATGACGTTGAACGCGCAGAATGGAATGATTCTGAGGTCTGGTGTCAGGTAGTGGATGTCGCATCTCTGAAGCCTTTCAAGGTCCTCGTTGTACTTGTCCTGGAAGTGCATCATGCCAAGGAACATCGACCTAACATGCCACGAGCCCACAGAGTCAAAGTTGCGCTTCAGCAAAATGCTTGAAAACATCTTTGCCAGGTCCAGCCCGCGCGGCTGCTTTTCCTTGTTAACGAACTGCTTCAGCTTACGCACGACTTCAAGCATCGCCCAGTACCTGTTGGCACCTGACTTGATCTCGTCGGCCTTTTCTTCAAAGTATTCNNCAGTCAGGGATCGTGATTCTGTACTTTTCGCGCTCTTTTTTGCCCATCCTGCCTGTGAGCGACACTGGCTGGAAGTTGACCGCGTGGACAACATCAAGGTTCTTTTGTGCAAAGCGGATTATGCCGCCCAACTCGTGGTCGTTGATTGATTTGATGACTGTCGGGACGAACACCACCGTCATTCCGCACTTTCTCGCAGATTCAAGAGTGTATGGTATTTCCCAGTGGTTCTTGGGGTTTGTCCTAGGAGTTACGCCATCGAACGAAAGGTAGAGGTTGCTGACGCCTGCCATTCGTACCTGACGCATCGTGTCAGGAGACATGGCCAGTTTGATACCGTTGGTGTTGAGCTGAACATGGTCAACACCTTCTTCCTTCATTATCTTGATGATTTCCGCAATGTCGTCGCGGAGCATCGGCTCGCCTCCTGTGATCTGGATAGAGTTGCCTGCAATAGGCTTTTCTGCCTTGAGCGTCTTCATCATTGCCCTTACTTGTTCCATGTTTGGCTCATACAAGTAAGCACCTTCAAGGCCCTTCTTGACATAGAAGAAGCAATACCAGCACGTCAGGTCGCACCTGTTTGTGATAATCATGTTGGAAAGTCCTGAATGCGAAAGGTGGTTGGTGCAGAGTCCACAGTTGTTTGGACATGAACACTTGTCTATCATTACGTTGGGAGCATGCGCGCCCTTGCCGTCCATCCAGTAAGTGCTGAATTTCTTGTACATTTCATACGAGCCAAAGTAGAGCTCCTCGCACTCGCCGTGTGTCGGACAAGTCTTGGTCATAAAGACCTTGCCGTCCCTTTCAAAGACTTCTGCATCGAGAATCATGTTGCAGTCTGGGCAGATGCTTTGAGTAAACCTTATTGTCCGCCTAGCGCCTACGCTTTTGCTGGACACATTCGAAATTTGGATTAGGTCCATACTACTACCTTAATGGACAGATTTTCCATTTTGTATATAAAGCTACCCTACTAATTCCTACGGTGAATGGGTTAAATTCTATGCACAAATTGCCAAAAAACCTGCAGATTTTTAGCCCGTTCTGCCGTAGTAGCCTCTTGGGAGGCTTAATATATTACCCTCCCTCAATTTGAGAAGAATTGAGCATTAGCGACAGGTCAAGGAAGGCTATGGAAAACCTTGGCTTGACGAGCTATGAGATACGCGTCTACCTGTCGCTGCTTGATTACGGTGCAATGACCGCTGCGGACATTTCCAAAAAATCAGGCGTACCCTACTCCAAGATTTATGAGGTCCTTAACGGCCTAGAGGAGAAGGGGTGGCTCGAGACTGACAGCTCTCGCCCACAAAAGTTCTTCCCCAAATCTCCTTCAAGCGCGCTTGAAGCCATGAGAATGCGCCAGGAGACCAACTTTCGTGAGAGTCAAAGCATTGTTGTTAATGAATTGATGCCGATGTACACCAAGAGCGGGATAAAAGAACGTCCAGAGATATGGGTTGCAAGGGGAGTCTTTAACATCGTTGCCAAAGTCAACGAAATAGTCCAAAACGCACGACAGGAGTTGTTGGTTGCTCTGCCTTTTGTCGCAGCAGAAGTAGCCAAGCCGCTCCAGCCAGTGCTGAGGACCTTACACGACAAGGGCGTCAAGATAAACATTCTTGCCTCTGCCAAGATAGCCCCAGAGATGATTAAGGCCCTTTCCAGAGTTGCAGAAGTAAGGCTCAAAGACGGACTTTTTGGCGGGGGTGTCATAGGCGATGGCAAGCAAGTCGTTTTATTGCTTGGAGAAGGCACTGTAGGAAACGGCACTTTTGAACCGATAGCTATCTGGGCGGATCATGCGGGCCTCGCAGGATTCGCTAAAGGTTACTTCCAGTATCTCTGGGAAGATTCGACGCAAAGGAAAAAAAAGTAAAAACGGAGTTATACACGGAGATAAGGTTAACGAGTATTATCCAGACGAGAATGAGAAGGAGATAGCTGCATGAGACAGCCTATGATCACAATCATCGACTACCAAGGAGTAAGCATGAGGCCCGGCCGTGGGACAACGCAGACGTCGGCCGGGCAACATGAGAGCTTGGTTTGGCTTCGAACGTCAAAGCATCGGGTCCATAATAGCTATTTTGGTGCAATTCTATTGAACAATTCTATAGAGCGGCTGAAGGGAGAGGCGTAATTGCCCTCAGCTCTCGGTCGCGGAATCGATCCAGCATTGGCGGAGCTGGACCTACAGGAAGATGCTCAGCAAGATCCCCGAGCAAATAATGAAAGACTGGCTAGCAAAGAAGCAAGCGGACAAGTTTAGACATGACATTGAGATCATGAACAACGACATTCGATATACAGAAGCAATGATCGACAAGTCAAGACGTGGTGAAACAGCGTGGAAGCCTGAAGAAATGTATCCTTTCCTGGAAGACCTGAACAATCGACCTCTAAAAAGAACGAATGAATTACCGAAAATCAAAGAGCTAGAGCGCGCTGTTCAGCAATATCTACGGTACGGTGGTGCTATTCCTTTTCCTGATTTCCGGGCCGAAAGAGGCTTTAGGTGTTAATGTTTGAACGCCGTAGAGGAAATCGAATGAGCTTATCCCACAAAGTGAAAGAAGACCTTAAGACCAACAAGAGCTCCAACGCCAATCCCAACATACGCACCGGCTCGGAGGAGTTGTAATAGTGCCATCTATGTTGGGTCAATCTCTAGACAGCATTATCATGGATATAGATTTCAACTTGTTTAGAACTCTACAACAAGTAAATACGGAGAAGTCCGGCCACCTGTTGTTTGAAGAACAAGATGCGGTAGCCGGGCTTGGTCTGACCGTTACAGGTATCATGAGTATGGCTAGTATTATGATGCAGTCTGTAGAAACGGCTACCAACAAGTTAGTGAGAAGAAAATAGTTCCTCGGACAGGTTCATTTTCCCAAGCAACTTAGGCAGCTTTATGCATTTTCAGGTTTCATCAAACAGGTTATGCAGGTAATACGATGTTCTGGATTGGCGTCAGGGTCAAGCTCGTTTCCGCATTCATTGCATTTTCGTCTTAATGTGTGGACCTGCTTTTCTTCGATTGGCGGATTCTTGATTCTCCTAATTACCATGGTGTGAGCTTGAAACGGGTTAGTTATAATGGAGCTAGCACCTGACAGAGAGGGAGTATGCTTATTCTACGGTGCTCGTGTGGATGGACTAAGAGCCAGGAAGGCAATGATCCTAAGGGTAAGATGCTGGAAATCCTCAAGCAAATCCACGAAAACACCTTCAAGGACCATAAGGCAGTCATCGCAGAGGGCTAACAGTCCCCAGTAACAAAGGGCAACCTAGGACATTCACTATTTAATATTGTCGTTTGTCCGGCCAGTTTGAGCAACATTCAAAANNATATGGTGCATCCGCGAAAAAGGGGACGAAGTCAAGGTGAGCTCGATAGCCAAGCTACTTAACGTTACCCAGCCGTCGGTCGTCCAGATGCTCCGCAAGCTTGACCTCACACAGCTTGTTCGATACAGCAAGGGCAGCGTGGAATTAACAGACGAGGGTGAGCGCATCGGCAAGCAAATGATGAGAAATACGAGGCTTCTTGAAGTTCTAATGAAGGATGCGCTTAGGATACAGATAGATGAAGAAATGGTTTGCGGCATAGAACACCACATGAAGGACATTTTTACAGATGCGCTTTGCACCCTTCTGAAGCACCCAAGGAACTGTCCCCATGACCATGTGATCCCAAGAGGCAAGTGCTGTTCGTAGATTTTTATGTCTCAGCACTCCATTTTTGATGTGGACAAGCGATGACTAGACTAGCCCTACTGACCTGATGAGGAGGATCTTGAGTAAGGAGTTTGTCCACTTTCTCACAAACTTGATAAATGGCTTCCATGCCCACATAGTTACCTTGGTTCAGATAGAAACTACGGCTTCACTGGAGAGCTTCAGAAAATTTATCATCGTAAGCACCTGTAGGTCCTTCATACCGGAGAGTTACCTGCACGACTATGAAGTATTCCCCGAGCGCGAAGAGGGACCTGGCGCGATCTATATCGAAGCAGCAGATAAGGTCACACTAAAGAAGATTAGGGAAATGACGTTCGTAAACGCAAAGGAGATTTTGGGCATCATCTATTCGTCAAAGAGCGGCAACACCCAATTAAAGTGGAGGCAGACCCGCAGGCGATTAGGCAAAGTCCAGGGCCTTGCGTCGCCCAACGCGCTGGTCAACATGGTCGAATCCGGAGTGTTAACCCAAGAATGGGTTGACGACTACTTAAAGTCAGTCCAGAATCAAGACAGCGGCAGCGCAGATTCTTCGGCTGTAACTGAAAGCGAAAAGACAGCATAATAGGAAAGAATGGCATGACCAAGACTTAACCGCAAAAGCTGAAGCAGTACTTCCCTACTACGTGCATGCAACTGCAATGCGATTTGAAAGAAAAGGTTAGATGCGCCGAGGAGATGAAGCAGACATGACTGAGTGATAGAGATAGAAAAAGCCAATTTTATACCATTGTTGGAGAATGGCTTTCGAAATACTTCTTTATGCTAGGCTTGTGAAGAAATACGATTATCACTAAGTCGATGGTCATTTCGATGGCCACAGAAATTATTGCTCCAAATAGTTCGTCTGGGTGAATGGTCACTAGAGCAATCTCAGCAATCACACTTACTGTAAGACCAATAATTGCTATTACCAACTTTAGCTCTATAGCTCTTGGTCTGAGCCCGAGCAAACCGTGACCCACTATGAGGTAGAACGGTCCAAGTATGAATTCGGCTACCAAGTTAGTGTCTGAAATTAACCTCTCCATTGGCGACACATTTTCAATTTCTATCAAGACCGAAGAACCAAAGATGTCATACAATGAAGGGGAAAAGAAAACTACGATATCTAGAATACCGTCTATACCGCTCAAGATCGCGATTATACCAGCAACATAGTAAAGATATCCAAGAAATGTCACACCTCTGGGACGAGACTTCAAATCAAGTAATCATCATCCGTGTCTGTAGAAACAACCAATAAGCGATAATTTACTTTAACATCTTTAATCTTACGGTAAGGTTACAACCTTAAAATGAAGCGCCCGCCGCATATCAACTGAACGTCGAAATGCATTTTTTCAGGTATTGCATAGGTGAAGATTTATGATAGTAAAGCCAAGTGGGATATCAAATAACGCCTTTTTTGTCATCCCCGAAGATGCGGACGACCTCTTTACGCTACGGCGCATCGTAGAAAAGCACGACCATGTCATCGCGGACACTAATCGCGTGATCAAGCAAGTAAAAGAATACGGCAGGCCCGATAAGGGCGAACGGATAAAGGTGCGCGTTTGTATCAGGGTAGAGCAGAGCGAGCTAGACGCTGCAGTAGACCGGCTCAGGATAACAGGCACCATCGTAGAGACTGACAACGAGCTTGTGACAAAGGGGACTCATCACTCGCTCTCGTTGGAGGCAGGCGATTCAATAACCATAGACAAGGGCAGGAAGTGGCAGGATGTCGAGATCAAGATGCTGAAGAGGTCTGGCATCAGTGCCAGCTTTATCCTAGTGGCGATTGACACTCAAGAGGCCGCAGTTGCAAGGGTGTCCGGCACGCACGTCAAAGTCATTCCAAATATCTATTCTGGCCAGAGCGGCAAGCGCTATCAGACCAAGAACAACCCCAATATTGAGACGTATTTCACAGACATTGCCAAGACGGTTTCTTCGATAATTGGAGAAAATGACAAGGTAATCATTTTTGGCCCCGGTGAAACCCGGCGCAGATTCTTCAACGCGCTCGTAGGCAGGCAGGAGATCGAAAAGGAAAGGGTGCAGGTGGTTGATGGTGTGGATGTGGCGGGCGAAGACGGCATATTCGTATTCTTGCGCTCGCCGGAGATGAAGGAAGCCATGAGCGCGAGCAAGCTTGCTTCTGTGTCTTCGATGCTTGATCGGGTAATGCTCATGGTCAACAAAGGGGAGGCAAAATTTGCGATGGGGATGCACGAAGTATCACAGGCCGCCGAATTGAAGGCCATAGAGACAGTCGTATTTTCCGATTCAATCTTCAAAACTGCGAATGAAGAGCAACTGGTCAAGCTGCTTAATTCAATAGAAAGCATTGGCGCAAAGACGTTTGCCGTGGACTCGTCGACTGATATAGGCCTGCGCGTTTCATCGCTTGGCGGCATTGTGGCGCTTCTTCGGTACGCCGTCCGTTGATTCTATGAGCCAGGACAGGTATTGACTTGCAACGTCTTCCATTTTCAGTTCGACTATTTCCGGCACTTCATATGGATGGAGCCTAGAAATTTCCGCCTTGAGTCGTTTTGCAGATTTTGTAGTCGTCTTGAAAAGGGCGATGAATTCCTTCTGGTCTTCCATCCTGCCGCGCCAGGCGTAAATTGATCGAATCTGTATGAAATTGACGCAGGCACACAGCTTGCCCGCCACGACCTTGCTAGCTAACTCGGCTACAGATTTTTCGCTCGGAAACGTCGACATGATAATGGTTCCCCTAGTGAGCATGCGCTAGGTTGCATCGCGGAGTTACTTATTCCTGCAGTGTTTCGCAGAGTGGGTTTGCCTTCATTACGATAAAATCCTGATTTGCCATATTCTTTGAAACAACCTTTTCAAAATCTGCTTTAGAGCACGCAATGACTACGGTGGTCTTGTCAGTATGATAGAGGTCAAAAGTGGGCCCCTGGTGTCGCTCGACGTCGCCGATGTAGTCCTTGACCTTCGTTTCAAGTGATGATAGTAGTTCGATCTTGTCGCCCCTCATTTCGTGCTGGTCAATGGTCCATGCTATCGCCACTTTTGTCCTACTGGCCTTGAGGTCACGCTTTTTGAGAGTCGCGCGTAACTGGTCAATCAGGTATTTAACATAGCCTTCAATTCCCTTGATGCTGCCATTGACCAAGTACATCAGAGGACCGGCGCCGTCAAGCGACGACCCTATTATGCGCAGATCATACAGTCCGCCGGTCACGTCGTCGATGTAGAGGTCTGCAAAATTGCCGCGCATGAGCTCGCTTCCGATGTTGCGATCAGCCGCCTTTTTGCAGATTTCAAGTATGCTGGCGATACCAGAATAGTGGCTCAGCGTTTTGATTACGTGCGCAAGCTCTGCAGAATTTACGTCCACAAAGCTCAGTTTACGGCGCGCATCCGGGTCGTAGAGCATCTTGGACAATGGGTTGTCCTGCTTTGACTTGACCGATCCTATCAGCGTCTCGGAGCCGGGGACGGTAAAGCTGCTCATCGGAAGGTAATAGTATGACACGTCCTTATCGACCGTCATACCAGTCACGTGTTCGATCAGGGCAATGTTTTCGTTGTTGCCGCCGATGCCCGTTGGGAGCATGTAGACTACAGAGGCACCGCGCTTGAGTGCCTTGATAGCGTCCTTGAACTTTGTCGTTACGTCGCTTTTCACGTCTGGGCCTACTTTCCTTACGCGTGGAGCGAAATAGACGTACGAAGAGTTGCTCACCGCGACATCTATTGGCTCTAAGTCTAGGAGAGGCTCATCCTCCACAAGCGAGCTCACGTTCGGGTACGTCCTTGCAATGTCCGCCTTGAGCGAAATTGCCATCCTGACCGATTCGTCTATCAGCGAGACCTTTGATCCCTTGATCGCTATCGAGGAAGCGATTCTATACCCTTCGGTGCTCAGACCATAGACTGCAACAGAAGATCCTGAACTCAAAGTGCCTACTGAGCTCCCCCGTTCATCCCTACGTTATACCTCAAGTGATCTACAAAAGGTTTTTCCATTGCTTTCCGGCTACAAATCATGCTTGAAGATCTGGTTTGACATTTTGACCCCAAAGCAGGTCATGTTTTTCAGGCGTGCTGTCACCTTGCTTCGCAATTCTGGGCATGACGTTTTCTGTACTTCAAGGCATTACAGGGAGGCAGTCGAACTTGCAAGGATCAAGAAGCTTGATCTCACAATTGTCGGGAGCCACGGCGGAGGTGACAGGTACGACAAGCTGCGCGAAAGCGCCAACAGGACATTTGAACTGACTGAAGTAGTAAAACGCTTTGGACCGGACGTGGCGGTCACTTTTTCGTCGCCGGAGGGAGCAAGGGTTGCATTTGGCCTTGGCGTGAGGCAAGTTGGCTTTAACGATTCGCCTCACGCAGAAGCCGTTGCAAGGCTCACAATCCCTTTAACGAATAAGCTGCTATGCCCGTGGATAATACCATACTCCGCCTGGACGGGATACGGTATTGCAAAGAAGAATATCACCCGCTATCGCGCGCTTGACCCGGCTGCATGGCTCAAGCACGATGAAACACCAGAAGTGGAGCAGGAGGAAAATACTATCCTCGTCCGGTTAGAAGAAAGCAAGGCATCATACATGGCCGACCGGAAACCTAACACTGCAAAAATGATCGACGAATTTGTGGCCGAGTTATGGCAGTCGGCCAAAATTGTAATGCTCTGCAGATACCAGGACCAAATAGCTGAGGCGGAAGCTCGCTACGGCAACAGGGTGCACGTCCTAAAAGACGTCGTCGACGGAACCGAGCTTGTAAAATCTGCCCAGCTCTTTATCGGGGCAGGTGGAACAATGACGGCAGAAGCGGCTCTTTTGGGCAAGCCCACAATATCAATAGTACCACTTCAGTTCTATGTTGAGAATTATCTTTTAGAATCTGGTTTGGTGAAAAAGACCGCTAATTCCAAGTCGCTTGTAAAGCTAGGCAAGAAAATGCTCTCAGACGAGCACTATAGGTATTTGCAAAAGAAAAAGGCTGCACGGATACTATCATGGATGGAAGACCCTACCGACAAGATAGTCAGTACCTTAAGATTATAAAGACGTTCAAGATAGGTGAAGTTACGCCCGGAAGCCCGGTGGAGGAAAATCATTTTCCGCTGAATGTAGTGGCCAAGCATAGGGGCCTTTGGAGCCCTTGACCCCAGTTCGAATCTGGGCCGGGCTATTATAATTAACGAGCAATCATTTAACGAGAGCAGTTATTTTGGAAAGATAAATCAAACAAACGGAGTCGAATATGGTTTGGGATTTGGATATTTACAAGAGGAACAAGGAACCGTCCCCATGCGTGTAATTACGTTAGATTCAACAGCACTATTCGAATGTCCACAATATCTACATACAAAAAGAAGTACCACTGTTAAACTAGTTCTTCATCACTGATAAAGTTTGCGCCGCCGCGCCAGCCAGGCGCAGCCGCCCAGGTCCCATCTGCTATGATTGGACATTACTTCGTGTAATAATATGTGAATTTATCACAAAAGCGATGCATATACGCGAAATCAATCGGCAAAGATACGGATATTGGCGGGAGAATTGTTATATGAACCAGATTAGCCTAGGGAGTCGTGAATCCAACAACCAACATACAAAGCGAAGAGCAATGGGGTGCTTGTTCTTATTGTCGCTTGGCATTCTCAAATGAAGCTGAATTCCGTGTCCACGCTAAGAACAATCACTCAGAAAGAAAGGGAAGAAATCCCACGAGAATAGGGACAAATTAAGCACGTCCGAGAATCTGGACGTGTAGCCCCTCTCCCTAACGTGCTAGCTACATTAAAGCGAGCTATTTCCAGCTTCACTCATGGCTCTTCGTCAAAGAACTCTGAATCGCTGTTGTGAATGTGGAAAGAAGCTGGATTTTCAGGGAATCCCGAGATATCCACTAATCTGTTGGTGGTGTTTGATATTAGAAAATTGAAACCTCTAAACCTTGGCGGCCAACTTTGAATTACAGG